>JAHILC010000197.1 GCA_018897225.1 Actinomycetota bacterium | reverse complement strand
TAAAATTCTTATTGGCTATGGTGATATGAAAATAATTATTTTCAGCAATCATTCAATAGAAAAAATTAAAATTCTTAATAAGCATGGATTTAAAATTGATAAAACTATTATAATAAAAGCAGTAGAAAATCCTGATAATAAAAGTTATTTACCCAGCTAAAAGGAAAAGATATGAATATAAAATATAGTAAAGATGAAGATATTTTACTTTTAGAGATATCAGATGGAAAAATTGATTATGCGGAAGAAGATGGACCAATAATAATACATTATTCCGAGGGGCATAAACCTGTTTTAATAGAAATCTTGGAAGCAAGTAAGATTTTAACTTCTGCTTTAGAGTCTAAAGCGAAAATAAATAAAAATACTGTGCTCACCAAATAACAACTATCCTTCCAATTTCTTCTTCTGACATGTCATTTATTTTTATTCGAATATTAAAACAATTATGTATTGATATTTAGAATTAAATAAATTATAATACTTTATTATGTATAATTCATTACAGCAAAGAGAAATTTTTCATCTAGAATTTTTAAGATGGTTTAGCCATAAGGTCGATGCAAAATATTACGCCCTTAAAGGCGGAGTAAACATGCGATTCTTCTTTAATAGTCTGCGCTATTCAGAAGATATGGATATTGATGTGTCTGGTTTGAGCATAGAAGTTCTTCAGGACATGGTTTTAGAGATCCTTCTTGCACAATCATTTAGTAATATTTTTAAGTCCTATGGCATTGATAGTGTCATTGCTCCGGATATTTCAAAAGCAAAGCAGACAGAAATAACACAGAGATTCAAAATTCACCTGATAACATTTGCAGGGGAGGATCTTTTTACTAAAATTGAATTTTCACGGAGAGGATTAAAGAAAGGAATACTTGTCCAGTCTGTTTCAGATCAAATATTACGATCTTATAAATTAATACCCCTTCTTATACCTCATTATAATATCAAATCTGCAATAATTCAGAAAATTGACGCCGTTGCTTCAAGACCGGCAGTTCAGGCAAGAGATATTTATGATCTATATATTTTAAATTCTCAGTTTACAGACAAAGAAATAACTGAATTTGAAATCATAGGAAAGGATAAACTAGAAAAAGCATATAACAATGTATTTGTTGTTACATTTGAACAATTCCGGGATAGTGTAGTTTCGTACCTGTCGCCAGAAGAGCAGATTATATACGCTAAAGATACGTCCTGGGATGAAGTTAGGCTAAAAGCAGCAAACCTGATAGGAGAATTCCGGAGAGAATATGAATAAAATATCAATTTTAGCACATGCAAAACATTTAAAAAGACCTGTTTTTACTACTCGTGAATTAGCAATGCTTTCTAAAAGTTCATTATCTAACACAACTCAGAAACTTAATACTCTTGAAAAAAGGGGATTAGTTTTTAAAGTAGCCAGAGGTATATGGGCAGAAGTTGGAAATGAGAAGTTAAGCCCATATGCATTAATTCCTTTTTTACTGCCAAAAAATCGTTCATACGTCTCTTTTATAAGCGCACTTCATCTATATGGAATTATTGAACAGATACCCCAGGTAATAACTCTTGCTTCAACAATTCACACTAAAAAAATTTATACAAAGATAGGAACATTTATTATTCATCAAATTTTACCTGCATTGTTTAATGGATTTGACTGGTATAGAAAAACAGGGGATTTCCTTATAGCAGAACCTGAAAAAGCATTAATTGATAGCCTGTACCTATCGGCAAGAAAGAAAAAACAGTTCAGATATTTTCCTGAACTTTATTTTCCCGAGTCTTTTAGTTTTAAAAAAGCCCGCCAGTGGGCTGAGAAGATTCCTGATTTAAGAATAAAGTCTTATGTTAAAAAGAAACTGGCTAAGTTGGCTCCGGCAAAATATACCCTGGAGAATGTCTTTGGCGTTGTTAAACCTTTGAAGAAACCGGAAAATTTCAAAAAACTTAAACAAATAGCCATCAAAGAGCATGTTAAAAAGATTACAGAAGAGATGAAAAAATGTAATTTCTAGATGCAAATGTAATTCTTGACGGCCTCACACGCGATGATATTGTCAGAATTTTAATTCTAAGAGTTCCACAGCTGTTAAGGTTTTAATTCCTTTATAGGTTCTATAATCCTTTCAATTTCTTTTTGTGACGGTTTTTTGATATCATATCCTCAGAAATTAAAGCTTTAGAATAAAAGTACCGTATATAATATTACTTAGTATACTAATAAAACCGTATATAATATTAAATTAACTTGTATTTTTACAAATAATAGCTATAATTTTTTATTATGAGAAGATATATTTCAGAAAATTTAAAAAACTGGTTTCAAAAAAGTGACAGAAAACCTATGGTTCTTAGAGGTGCAAGACAGGTGGGCAAGACCTGGCTTGTCAGGGATTTTGCAAAATCTGCAAATTTAAAACTGATTGAACTTAATTTTGAAAGGGAACCTTCGCTTGCTGAAATTTTTAAAGAAAAATCCCCCGAAAATGTCCTGATATCTCTTGAACGCATAAAGGGAACTCGAATCAATAAAACAGAATCTTTGTTGTTCCTGGATGAAATACAGAAAGCGCCTCATATATTGGCAAACTTAAGGTGGTTTTATGAAGAGTGTCCAGAGCTTCCGGTTATTACGACAGGTTCGTTACTTGATTTTGTTCTAAAAGATCATCAATTCTCTATGCCTGTAGGTAGAATATCATATTTATTTATGGAACCTATGTCATTTAAAGAATTTTTAATGGCCAATGGAGAAGACCTTCTCATTGAGTTTATTGAGGAAGTTGAAATAAATTCCTCTTTTGCAGAGCCTATTCATAACAAGCTTTTTAATTATCTTAGTGATTATTTAACAGTAGGCGGTATGCCTGCCGCAGTTAAAGAATGGATCGAGACCAAATCTCCGGTTGTTGTTGCAGAAATACATCAGAATCTCATTAATACTTTTATTGATGATTTTAATAAATATTCCGGAAGAGTGCCTCCTGATCGGTTATACAAAGTAATGATGGCAGTTCCACGCCTTATTGGGCAAAAATTTATGTTTAGCAACGTGGATCGCGGGGAAACTGCTAAAGCATTAAAGCATGCACTGGGATTATTGTATTCAGCCAGAATATGCTACAGGATAAATCATAGCGCCGGCAGAGAAGTTCCTTTAGCTGCTCAGGAAAATGAAAATAAATTTAAGGTGATTTTTTTGGATACTGGCTTAGTCTCGGCACTTCAGGGGATTGTATTAAAATCCACAGAAGAAATTAAAGAGTTAACCCGGATAAATAGTGGAGGGATTTCTGAACAGTTAATAGGACAATTACTTCGAACAAGACCCATGAAATTTATTGACCCACATCTAAATTATTATATTAGAGACAGTAAAGGTTCAGAAGCAGAAATTGATTATTTAATCCAGCATGATACAAGGATTATTCCTATTGAAGTAAAATCAGGAGCTGCCGGCAGTTTAAAATCACTTCATCAATTCATATCGGAAAGGAATTTTAAAACAGCAGTGCGTATCAATTCTGAGAAACCTGCTGTTACTAAAATAAATGTGAAAACCAGTACCGGCAACATGGCAAAATATTCTTTAATTTCCATCCCCTTTTATCTAACTGAAGAGATTGATCGCTTTATCTAAGAACTACAGGACTTTATCGTATTATTATCGTATTATGGGTCTTTTAGATTCTTTGAAAAACCTTTTTTATTCCATCGCACCTTTGATTAAAGATAATTTTTTCGAGGCAGCTTAAACTTATACTGTACAAAAACGGATAAATGGTGTATTTTGTCTTGTATGTCGTCCATATTTTAAATTATTGGAGGTTTTGTCATGTATAAAAGACATAAATATATTGACCGGATAGTTCCTTTTATTGATAAACCAGTAATAAAAGTGATTGCCGGTATGAGACGAACCGGAAAAAGTACTATAATACAGCTACTAGTCAACCATCTGGTTGAGTCGGGTGTGAAAAAGGAACTGATTCTTTTTATCAATATGGAATCATTGGACAATTCTCACTTGACCGACATTACTGAACTGCACAGATTTGTTCGTGGACACAAAAAAAGGGTAGGTCAAAAGCTCTATCTTTTTATTGATGAGGTTCAGGAAATTCAGGACTGGGAAAAGGCTGTCAACTCATTTTTTGCAGATGATGATGCCGATATTTTTATTACAGGTTCCAACTCAAAACTTTTATCAGGTGAGCTTGCAACACTTCTTACAGGAAGATATGTCGAATTCTTGGTCTATCCGCTTGTGTTTTCAGAGTTTTTCCAGTTCAGAAATAAAGATATGGGGTTTACCGCCCTTTTTAATGAATTTCTAAAGTTCGGCGGAATGCCGGGAATTCATCATATTGAGTTTAAAGGACCGGAAATTTATCAGTATCTGTCTGCAATTAGAGATAGCGTGGCGCTGAAAGATGTTATAAAGCGGAATAATATCAGGAATGTGACGCTTCTTGAAAAAATTATGCAATTTGTTTTTGACAATATCGGCAATGTTTTTTCAAGTAGAAAAATAGCTGATTATTTTAAAAAGGAGAGACGATCACTGGGTCATGAAACTGTTTATAACTACTTGAAATATCTCGAGAATGCATTCATTATAAACAAGGTGCAACGTTTTGATTTAAGGGGAAAGAGGATACTTGAAACAAACGAAAAATATTATTTAACAGATATCGGATTAGGGCACGCACTTTTGGGCTATAGCGAAAAAAAAATAAATGCGTACCTTGAAAACATCGTTTTTATAGAACTTTTATACCGCGGATATGATGTTAAAATCGGTAAATTTGATGATTATGAAGTCGATTTTATTGCGCAAAAGTCAAGTGAAAGGCTTTATATCCAGGTTTGTTATATCCTTTCAGATGAAAAAGTGAGAAACAGAGAAATGAGGCCTTTTAATAAAATTAATGACAATTATCCTAAATATTTGCTTACGATGGACTCAATCCCTGAAAGTAATGAAGATGGGATTTTAAGAAGGTATATCCCAAACTGGCTTATGGAAAAATCAAAATGAAGTTCGAATAATGGTGATCCATTTGAAGTTTTTATTTCCGGAGAGGATTCGGGATTGCCCTTGGATTCTAAAATAAAGTGTAATCAAATAAGAACAGTTGATAAGTTAAGGCTGCTAAAGCTTGTCGGAGAAATTTCAACGGAAATTATAAAAAAAGCTGAAGAAGCCCTTCTGATACACACTGGAATTTCAAAAATGAGCTTATAGAATCAGATCCTCTTGACTTTCCAAAACAAAAATATACAATAATATTAGCTAATATAGCCATAATGACTAATTAGAAAAAAAGGAACAATAATGATAGTAAATGCTACAGACCTTAAAAATAATCTTGGGAAATACTTGAGAGACTGTACAAAAGAAAAGATAATCATTGCCAGCAATGGTAGGAAAATTGCCATTCTTTGCGCATATGAAGAATATCAGGGAAATATCAATTCTGATGGCCTGGTAAGAGAAAGGACAGAAGCATTTGACTATGCACCAAGGACAGTTCCGTATGAAGAATTCCTTGCGCTAACCGAAGGTAATGAAAAAAGATATGAATATATTGATGGTGAAGTCTATCTTCTTACGACAATAAGCAGGAAAGCCCACCTCTTTTAAGAGTGGGATGAAAGCGTCTATTTCCCTTTTTGTTCTTCAATATATTTTCTAATTGTATACTCATTTAGTTTTCCTATGCTGTCCACATAATACGAGCGTGTCCATAGTGTCGGCAATCGTGAACGAAGTGAACCAAACTCTTGTCTAAGCAGCCTACTTGTATATCCCTTGAGTTGTCCTACAACAAATTGTGGCGCATAAATGGGTTTTGTTTTGACAAACAAGTGAACATGGTCAGACATTATGTTTGTTTCTACAATTTCAACTTCTAATTCTTTTGCCTTTTGTTTTAATAATTCGTTTAACCTATCCGCTATTTCACCAACAAGAACAGGTCTACGATATTTAGGACACCAAATAATATGATAACTAAGGTTATAAACTGCTGTTATGGAAGTTTTCCACCTATTCATATTGACAATATATCACAACCTATAATATAATGCAATTGTGATACTCACTTATAAGATAAAACACCAGAAAGACCTTTCAAGAGAGCTTGATTTAGCTATTAAAGTGGCTGAGTATGCGATTTCAAATAAGGATAAATTATCAACTAAAAATATTGCACACATAGGATTAAAGTCTGTAATAGCTAATCAAATATTAAGAAAGTATGGAAGAAATTGGAAAGTAAAAGCAGTTAAATCAGTTAAACTCGCTATTCCCAATCAGGGTATCAAGTATCAAACTGGGATTATTAACATTTCCTCACTTAAACTTTTTATTCCCTTTAATAAATCTTTTCAAAAAATCAATCAAATAGAACTTGATAAATTGTTTGCTTATGTATCAGTAACAGTTAGTGAACCACCAACCATAAAAACAAAAACACACATCGGAATTGATTTAAACACCACGGGACATTGTGCCGTTGTAGCTATAAAAGAAACGGGTAAGGTTTATAAGTTTGGCAAAAAAGCAGAATATATACATAAAAAATACAAGTCAATTAGAAAAGACCTACAAAAAAGAGGACTTTATAAGATTGTCAAAAAAATCAAAAACCGTGAGTCAAGAATTGTTAGGGACTTAAATCACAAAATATCAAAATCAATAATTAGTCTTGCAGTTAAAGAGAAAGGATGTATACAAATGGAAAAACTGCAAGGAATACGAGATAACAAAAAACACAGAAAAAGTTTCAAATATGCCCTCAACTCTTGGAGCTTCTCCCAACTGCAAAAGTTTGTGGAATACAAAGCTCTTTTAGCGGGTATACCAGTAACCTATTGCGAACCAGCCTATACGAGCAAATGTTGTTCAAAATGTGGTACAGTAGGTGAAAGAAACGATAAATATTTTAAGTGTTTGTGTGGACACGTCGAACATGCTGATGTCAATGCAGCTTTCAATTTGGCAAAGATGTCAACAAGCATTGTTCAATTGCAAGAAGGAAAGAGTTTTTTGCAAGCGGAGTCTGATACCCGCCAAAAGGCAACGCAAAGAAGCACTGCGACCTTAGAACCCCACTGGCTTTAGCTGTGGGAGTATGTCAGTTTTTGATATCCCAAGTATAAAGTGTAGAGTTAGCATAAATAATCACCACAAAATAATTAATTTCTGATTGAAATCTCACTTTTTTGTTGACATATGGTGTAAAATTTATACTGGCTTATATTTTTTTGCCTATAAGCGGGATGGCCTGTTTTGAAAGTAATATTTAAATAATGAATATGCAAATGCAGGAAATTGAAATAAAGACAATTAAAGATTTCAGCCTTTCACTTATTGAAAATATAAAAAAACTGGAAATTGAAAACCTGGGTAAGGATGCAGCAATAAATGAGTGGCAGATCCCTGTTATAATAAGGTATGGCAAGTTTATAGTTGCTCAACTGAAAAAAAGCAGCAAAATAATTGGTGCTTGTGAAATTTTAAGGGAATGGAAGGAAACCAGGATAGCTTTTATTTACTCCTTTTATATTTGTAGTGGATATAGGGCGCAGGGTATAGGTAAAAAGCTTTTAAAAGATACCTTAGATATTTTAAGAGATGAAAATTTCGAACAGGTCGAATTGACAGTAGATGCTGAAAATAAGGCGGCAGTGAAACTGTATGAAAGGTTTGGCTTTGAAGCAAAGGAAGTCAGGCTGGATGAGTATGGGGCTGGAATTAACAGGACTTTGATGGTTCTCAAATTTTAAATAATTTTTCAAAAACGATATTTCACTATATGGAAGAAAAAAATTTTAAGTCCGGTTTTGCAGGTTTGATTGGCAGGACAAATGTTGGCAAGTCCACCATGGTAAATAAGATATTAAAACAAAATGTTGTTATAACTTCTGATAAACCACAGACCACCAGAAACAGGATAAATTGTATATTAAATACAGAAAATGCGCAGATAGTTTTTGTGGATTGCCCTGGATTTTTTAAGCCCAGGAATTTACTTGGCGACAAGCTGAACAGGATTATCTATGGAGTACTCAATGATGTTGATTTGATTATCGTAATGACAGATATCGCAGGCGGTATTGGAACAGGAGACCAGTTTGTATTTAGCAAGATTAAGTCTAAAAAACAACCCAAATTACTGCTGCTGAATAAAATTGATTTAATTTCAAAAAAAGAAAGAGGCGGTATTGCAAGCAAATTGCAGGAATTAAAAGACAACTTTGTTTTCTTTGATTACATTCTACCTATTTCAGCCAAAACGGGTGAAAATCTTGATGCCCTGGTGCAAATTCTGTTGAAAGAACTCCCCGAAGGTCCGATGTATTTTCCCGATGATATGGTAACTGATTTTCCGATTCATAAAATGATTGCTGAAATTGTAAGAGAAAAACTTTCCCAAAACCTTTTCCAGGAAATACCCCACAGCATATTTGTTGAAGTTGAGAGCATGAAAGAAAAAAAGGACAGGTCAGGATTGCCACTTATGAATATAGAGTGCAGCATACATATTGAAAAGAAATCCCAGAAAGGAATAATCATAGGAAAATCAGGGGAAATGCTTAAAAAAATTGGCACACTTGCAAGAGCTGATATCGAAGAGCTTCTTGAAAAGAGGGTTTTTTTGCAAATTTGGGTAAAAATTGTTGAAAACTGGACCAAGAATGAATCCTATCTTACCCGGATGGGTTATTAACGGCAATTGTGAGAAAACAGCATGGATGCTGATATATTAAGGTAATTATATACTTTAAAAATTTTGGGTCTAATTTGTATATGATTAACTAAAGTAAAACATAATAATTTTAAAAAACCAGGAAAGGGTTGGTGGTTAAGACGCTAACGAGAGAACAACTTGCAAAAACAATTGACCAGACATTGCTAAGTCCCACAGCAACCGTTCAAGCTGTACAAGCCTTATGCGTAACAGCAAAAAAGAACCATTTTGCTGCAGTTTGTGTTAATCCGAGCTATATTCCCATAGCAAAAAGGATACTTTCGGGTTCTGATGTGAAGATATGCTCCGTTGTAGGATATCCTCTGGGAGCAAACACCATAGAAACCAAAGTGTTCGAATCAAGGGATAATGTTAAAAAAGGCGCCGACGAGCTGGATGTGGTTATAAACCTTGGTATGCTAAAGAGTGGAAATTACACATACATAGAAAAAGAAATAGGCATAATAGTAAGCGTAATAAGAAGAGAACAAATGGCTGAGTATAACAAGCATATTAATATTAAAATAGTTATAGAAAATGGCGCTCTTGAAAAAGAAGAAGTAAGGAAAGTTTGCAAAATAATTGAAGAATCAGGTGCAGATTTTATTAAAACTTCAACCGGTTTTGGCACAAGAGGCGCCGAGCTTGATGATGTAAGGCTGATAAGGGAAGTAGTTACGCGAAATATAGGGGTAAAAGCAGCGGGTGGAATAAAAACATTTAAGGATGCACAGGCTCTTATTGATGCAGGCGCTACAAGGCTCGGTACCAGCAGTGGTTTGAACATTATAGACGAATATGTCGAGCTTTATGATAAGTAAAACTTTTAGCATTATCAGTATTAATAAATTAGTTTTTATAAGATATATAAATAATGTCCTCCTATAGAGCAAAAGCCATCATTCTAAAAGCTTATAAGCTTGGTGAGGCAGATAAGATAGTCAAGCTTTATTCCCAAAAAAATGGGTTGATTGATGCAGTAGCAAAAGGGGCAAGAAAAATAAAGAGCAAATTTGGAGGCAGGCTGGAATTATTCAATTTTATTGACCTCGAACTTGCTTCAGGCAAAAGCCTGGATATAATAACAGGCGCTGAAATTTTAAAGAATTTCAGCAATATCCCTCTTGATTTTAACAAGTTTATTTTCTGCCAGCTTATAAGTGAAATTGTTCTGAAAATGCATCTTCATACCAACGAAGCCTCTCCGGTGCTCTTCAAACTCATTTATGTTTGCTTTAATGAAATAGACAGCCTCCCGAAAGATGATATTTATTCACAAGAAAAGGTCGCATGCTTTTTTATTGCAAAGTTTTTAAAAATTACCGGGTATGCCCCCATAATTGAAAATTGCAGCAGCTGCGGTACAGCAATAGTGGAGGAAAAATCGGGCAAAATTTCATTTTCAATAAAAATGGGCGGAGTTCTTTGCCCGATATGTTCAAAATCTGCAGAAAATATGCCTGACATGAAGAAAGATTTAAATCTGCCGCATTATAATTTAATTTCAGACCTTTTCAGCAGGAAGTTTAAGGATTTTAGAAGTGTTGAGTTTGATAATGCAGTCCTTGAGAATGTCTATAGGTTAATCAGTGACTACTTTAACTACCATACTGACTGTCATATAGACTGCTACAATTATTTAAATAAATTTGCGGCAGTAGTCCAAAGTAACATTAAAAGCAACATCAAAAGCAATCTAAATTGACTATTGAAGTTAATATAATTAAAATAAGAAAATTATGAATTTTCAGGATATAATTTTTAACTTGCAGAAATACTGGGCTGATAATGGTTGTCTTATAGGGCAGCCGCTTGACCTTGAAAAAGGCGCAGGCACCTTTAATGCAGAC
Source organism: Actinomycetota bacterium (assembly GCA_018897225.1). GTDB lineage: Bacteria > Actinomycetota > Humimicrobiia > Humimicrobiales > Humimicrobiaceae > JAHILC01. The sequence goes on along the minus strand of JAHILC010000197.1, from coordinate 380 downwards.
ACTTTCCTTAGGTGTCTTGGTCCTGAACCCTGGAAGGTTGCATATGTGGAACCAAGCCGCAGGCCAACTGATGGCCGTTATGGTGAAAACCCATTCAGGACGCAATATTATTACCAGTTCCAGGTGTTGCTTAAACCGTCCCCGGATGATGTCGTTAACCTCTATCTTGGTTCACTTGCATGCCTTGGAATCAATCTCAAGGAACATGACATAAGGTTTGTTGAAGACGACTGGCAATCTCCAACGATCGGAGCTGCAGGTCTCGGATGGGAAGTCTGGGCTGATGGCATGGAGATTACGCAATTCACTTATTTCCAGCAAATGGGTGGTTTTGCATTGAAGCCTGTTTCTGCCGAACTGACATATGGTCTTGAAAGAAT
>JAHILC010000196.1 GCA_018897225.1 Actinomycetota bacterium | reverse complement strand
ATTGTTGTAAACATCTGCCAGAAGCTGCATTAAAATATTTAACTGTTTGGTAATTTCAAACAGTAAACCATTTCTTTTAAACTCATAAATCACCTCACATAAAGGCTGCTCCATACAACAGAGCAACTCAATGTCTTCTATAAGCGAGTCAACAATTTCTTCGTTCTTACACATGTTGCTTAAAACATAATCCCTTAATGCAGTAAGCTTTAGGGTCATTTCAAAATAGTAATCATCTGCCCTTTTAAGAAGTTCTTCTTTGCCGGGCATATAGTAAGGCTTATCCTTTATCTTTTCTACAAACGAATCCATCTTATCATAACTTACATGTCCAAAATATTCCTCCAAAATGTATTTGCCATAATTGAAAAAATCCTGTCGCCTTAAGGTAAGATTTTGGTAAATCTTGTTGAATTCAGCTAAGTCAGTACTATCCCGGTTAAAAGTGTTAAAGATATTAATAAACTGCCCCGGTTCAAATGCACCATAAAAATTGCATAATGCCTTTATGTATTTGCAAAACAGCTGATGCCTTTCTCTGTGTTTGGTAAATACCGCTTTACTGAGATATTGCTGTAAATATCTTTTATTTCCTCCGGTACCACAGGATAGCGTCTTTCCTGGTGATAAAAAGAAAAAATAATTCCATAATCCATAGGGAATGCATAGCTTTCATAAGGCATTTCATCTATACCCATAGAATCCATATCCAGGATTTTTAAAAAAAGATCAAATTCATCAGGGCTTGCAACCATAAGTATTATTTCTATCTTTTTTCTGTCTGTCATCAACTTAAGAAGCTTGGCAATAATTTCCATGTCGTTTATTTTGGAGAGTTGTTTGATACCATACTTTTCTGCGATGTAATGAAGATCGATTTGAATAAGTTTTTTTAGCATATCCGAAAGGCCGGTTACAATTTCACCCTGTATGGCAAATGATTCCCAGGTCTGTTTTAACATCTCATGCATATCTATTTTCTTATTAAAAAATTTAACCATTGTCTGACATCCGGGCACTAAGCTTATTTTCTATTACCAGATAGTCTGCTGCTTGTCTGCAAAACTATCTCCATCAAGTATTTTAATATTATTTTACTTTTTATATAACATATAATTTATAATTACTGTAACTGTTTATGTGTTATAGGGAAAGTGGGAACTTGCCGAATTAATCAATACTACACAATCCTGTATTGCAAGGCTTGAGAGTGGAATGTTTCTGTTAACCTAAAACTACTCCACTATTTCAGTTGAAAAGTACCCCTCTTAATTTAAAAAACTATTTTTTGAGATAGTCTTTTAATAAGACCGGGCTTATTGTTTTAATAGTGAAGTTTAAATTGCCTGTTTTAATATTTTTTTTGCTATTTTCGTAATTTAAATAAAGTTTTTTATCGTCGGTTATAAACTTTGAATTAAAATGCTCTGCTGTAGCAATAAACAGGCAGTCATAAACACTCTCATTAATAGCAAGAGCTATATTAAAAGCATTCTTTAGCACCTGCTTTGTTACTTTAAAAACTATTCCAAGGTTGTAAATCCTGTCTATAATTTCCATGCCGATCATTTCATTATTTTCAGTCTTGATTTTATTTTTTACAATATTTGCAAGTTCAAACAGGGCAATCTCTGGAGTTATAATACCTATTTCATTGTTAATAAACCTTTTTAATATAAGGTGGGAAGCTTCAGCATTTTCCTCATTGTCATTAAAAAACCATTTGATAATGACCGAAGTATCAACCACAATATTCTCTTTTTTCTTCAAAAATCCCCATATTTTTTCGCTGATTATAAAAGTATCATTTTTTATCTGCTCTTCTATTTCTCCATATTCTTCTGTGGTCATTTTTTATCTCCTGCCCACCTGCTGTCCCTTAGTTTTCTTATTTCAGATGTTGAATCCCATCCTTTGAAAAGAGGGGCAGCCATTTCTCTTATCCTTAAGATGCCTTCGTAGGCATCCTTAGTTTTGTCCTTCAGGAGTTTTCTTTCGACCTCGCTAAAATAATTTTCCAGGGCATTTAATATGAACCCTGACCTGCTTATTTGAATTTTTTCCTTATAACTGTCGATCTTTTTTATAATTTCTTCCGGAATTGAAATATTGATTCTTGACATCTTTACGCCTCCTATAAAGCAATATTAAATTATATTATAATGTTATTTGTTTTAGACTTACGTCAAATAAATTAAAAGTAAAGGTAAATACCTGTTTTTTAAAGATTTAAAAATGATTAGAAGCCATAACTCATTAAATCCATGTATAAATATCCATATGTATTTTTATGGCCCGTTTCATTTTTAAAATCACTTTATTTATCCTGGAATAATATATCTTATGTAGAATAACTACACAATATATTTTACACACTAAACAGATAATTGCAATTTATAAATGGGCGATTTGCCTGCAGGCAATTTTAACTTTGGTGTAATTATAAGAATTTGCTTTGGGACCTCATAAGTTTAAAGCAGGTAAAAAACACCATATACCGATACTCCAAATATTAAAATATTGGGCAATATTTTAATTATATTTTGGATTACCTTGCCAGCTTTGCCAGTGTTGCGGCAATATTGTCCAGTGCTGACTGGTCCGGCAATTTCAATTTTAACTCCAGATGGCCCTGCTCATCTGTTTCCAGATAGTCTTGCAGGTAGGTTTTGATAGATTCTTTCTTTCGCTCAAGCGTTGTATCATCTGAGCTTTGTGGAATAATCTGATCTAACAGCTTGAATGCCGACATAAATAGTTCGCCTGCGGCTGCCGCCACTTTTTCCCGGACGACTCTTTTTTCAGCTTGCTGTTTTTGCCTTTCCAGTTCACTTAAGTCAATTGCGGCATCTTCCGGGCGGCCTAATAATATTTCCAGCCTGCGCTTGAGTCCCTCCGCACCACTGACCATGTCGACATTTTTAATTTTACTGTTGATATCCAGCGCAGCCATTGCGACTTCTTTTTTAGCCGAAAGCGTACCGAGCATCCCCTCTTCAATGGTATTCTCTGTTACGAGGATATAGACCTGTACAGGATTTTTCTGACCCATTCGGTGAGCGCGGGCAATACGCTGTTCAAGTACTGCCGGGTTCCATGGCAGATCGACGTTAATAACCGTATCAGCCGTTTGCAGATTCAGTCCGGTTGAGCCGGCATTTGTAGTTATAAATAATTTACATGCAGGGTTATTTTGAAATTCATAAACAAGCTGAGCCCGTTTTTTCTGTGGTACGGAGCCATCCAGCCTGACATAATCCATTTTCAGCTTTTTTAATATCGGTTCGATAAGGTTTAGCATTGTCGTCCACTCAGAAAACAGCACTATCCTGCGGCCTTCTTCGGCATTCAAATCTTCGAGCAGTTCCCGCAGGCGTTCAAGCTTTGTCGAATATCCCGGTTGTTTTTTGTCAACCAAAAATGTGCTGTCGGCAGCCATTCGGCAAATTAAAAGGGCTTTTTGCAGTCGCAGCAGATCCATTTCTGACATGTATGCTTTGTTGATAATTGACTGAATAACCATTTTCTGGGTGCGATTAATATCGAACTGCTCTTCGCTTGGAGGTATTCGGATAATATTATCGGTGCGCTGTGGCAGCTGCTTTATTACTTCGCCGCGCGTTCGGCGGAGCAATATGGAAGTAAGCTTTTCCCGCAGTTTGTCCAGATTCTTATATCCAAGCAGCCTGCCCTTTTCATCAACAACACGATGTGTGTTAAAAAATCGAAATGATGGGCCTAACTGTCGGTCATTAACAAACTCTACAATGGAAAACAGGTCATCCAGCCGATTCTCCAGAGGTGTCCCTGTAAGCACCAGGGCAAACCGGCTTCGCAGAGATTTTATCACTTTCGTGGTCTTTGCTTCCCAGTTTTTTATGCGCTGGCCTTCATCAATTATTAGTAAATCCCATCCGGCCTGCTCTATCAGCTTAATGTCCCGTAAAACCTGTTCATAATTGCATACTGTAAAGAAGCAGTCATTATCGTACTGCGTTGCCCGCTCCTGCGCACTGCCCAGGATTAAATGGCAATCTCTATCAGAGAAGCGATAAATTTCGCTTCGCCATTGTGATTTTAGTGTGGTTGGACATACTACAAGCACTTTTTTGACGGCAGCTTCATGAGAGAGCAGTTCCGCAACTCCAATCCCCTGTATCGTTTTGCCAAGCCCCATATCATCGGCAAGTATTGCGCGGCCGGCGCCGGCGGCAAAGGCTATACCGTCAAGCTGAAAAGGCAGCAGTTCCACTTTAAGCAGGGTTTTTCGCAACGGATGCTCAGCGGGATTATTGCGGATTTGTTCCACAAGCTTGTTCATATGTTCCTGATGAAGTAAAAATTCGATATATTCCTGTGCATCAGGATAAATGTTAACATTATGGCCGGCTGATTCTAATTCGCGGATACATTGCAGTAATTTATGCACATCCTTTATATCGCGATTCTCTATCGGCTTAATGATACCGGCAGTTCCTGCGGGGATTTCCATCGGGCAAAGCAGCCGCAATTCTAAATCAGTGCCATAAAGGATATGCAGCGCAAAGTCATTCTGATTGTAAGGAAGTTTTTTTATCTCTGCGCTAAACTTACGGCTGACCTCTTCCTGGACATTCATTATATGCTTGCATATACCCAGCATATTCTTCCTGAAATCCGGGCAGGAACAATATGATTCGCCGCAATTCCATCCACGCAAAGCCACGCGATAGCTCTTGCCGGACAGCGCATTGGTGACAATGTAATCGGTCCATAATATTTCCGGATTGCCGCTTTCTACAGTCATCCGCTCAGTTTTTGACCGCTCCCGTCGTTCCTCCAAAGCCTTTTCTATAAGTTCAGTCTCACTCAAACTCTCGGCGGGTATTCTTTCAATCGGCGGTTTGGCAAGTCCCAGAATTGTTTTTTCCTCAAGTATCAATGCGAATGCCGATCCGATATGCTCACAGGACTTTTGGCATTTATTACAGTCAAAATGCAGCATTTTGAGGTTATTGGCATTAAGAGTTATCCTGACAATGGCCCCGTCAACCGATAATCTAAATAAGTCATTATCAAAATAAACATTTTCCTCTATTGAGGTTATTTCAAACTTTCCGCCCTGCATAATAAGCTTACTGCCTTCCGGCCCAAGCAGCTTACACGCCTGGATATAAGTCAGTCTTGATAATCTGTCTTTTAGTGTTAATTCTTTATTCTTCATTATAATTATATATATCAGAATTCCTGCCTGCATAAACTAAAAAGAAGAGCAGGATTTTTAAATCTTAATTTAAAAGAAATACTCTGTTTAATAAAATTGTAAGTACGCAAAATAATTAATTAATATTTAGACCTGTTATAATCTTACTTACGGCAATCATAATACCAAAAGTAAGAATCTTTAGAAATAGCCCTTCCTGAATTGTTTATCCGGGACAATTTATAAGAACTTTTGGATCTCTTGCGTATAAACTATACTGTTTACCTAAAACTTATGCATTCTAAATATTAAATTGGTGTTTTGGATAAAAAATCAGTGACAACACAGCCAGGTAATATATTTAATATAAGCCTTACAATATTTTCGGCCATCGGTACAATTATCATCTGTGGGTGT
>JAHILC010000195.1 GCA_018897225.1 Actinomycetota bacterium | reverse complement strand
GGTGACAGCGATTCTTGCATCAGGCATAAGTACCTGGAGACGATATTTTTTTTCCTGCAAGCCGACTATGCGGTTGAAAACATAGTAAACCTGGCCACCCCTTTTGATTTCCCTCTCAACCGCCATCTTGATGACCAGATTGTCTTTTTCACCAACAAAAGTTTCAATAGGGACTCTTCCTGCAGGATGAGTTTCAATCAAAACAATATCTCTGATTCCCGTAAGCGCCATGTATAAAGTCCTTGGGATTGGGGTTGCGGAGAGTGTTAGGACATCAACTTCTTTTTTGAGTAGTTTTATCTTCTCCTTGCTGTTTACTCCAAACCTCTGCTCTTCATCCACTATTACCAGCCCTAGATCATTCGGCCTTATGTCATTAGAAAGCAACCTGTGGGTACCGATAAGCATGTCAATCTTGCCGTCTTTAAAATTCTTTAAGATTTCATTTTGCGATTTTCTCGACTTGAACCTGCTGATTACCTCTACAATAACCGGAAAGTTCTTATATCTTTGGCCAAAAGTTCTGTAATGCTGATCAGCAAGTATTGTAGTAGGAACAAGCATTAAAACTTGCTTGCTGTTTTCAATTGCCTTGAAAGCTGCCCTTACGGCAATTTCTGTTTTCCCAAAACCAACATCCCCGCATATCAATACATCCATTGGCTTTGAATCCTGCATTGTGGTTTTAACATAATCGATGGCTTTAATTTGATCTGCGGTTTCAGAAAACGGGAACAAATCCTCCATTTCTTTCTGCCATACATCATCCAGGGGAAATGCAAAACCTTCCTTTAAATTCCTTTCTGCATATAATGATGAGAGATCAATAGCCAGGCTGTGAACCGAGGTTCTTGCTTTCTTTTTAAGATTTTCCCATTGTTTTGAATTTAGTGCGGTAATCGTTGGATTTTTATCACCAATGTATTTATGGATTCTGTCAGACTGCCATGTAGGCACATAAAGTTTGTCATTGTTTGCATATTCTATAAGGAAATACTCCTTTTTATTATCACTAATCTGTTCAGAAACAATTTCAAGATACTTGCCTATACCGTGAGTCTTGTGAACAATATAATCTCCGGGACTGAAGTCCTCATAATCCCTTTCAATTACTGATTTCACTAAATCCTGGCAATATTCCAGCTGCTCATATATATCAAGCTCGCCGTATAGGGAAGTAGATTTTGATTCATAGCCTCTGAACAACTTGCTGTCAATCATGCTTACTACAGCATGGTTAAAGGTTAAAAAATCAATTATACCAGCATGCTCATTACCACTGCCGGAACTTTTGTCGGTGGTATAATTTTTAAAAGATATGTTGTTATCAAGTAAAATTTCAGTTACTTTTGCCCTTCTTTTTTGGCTTTCAAGGGAAATTATTGAGATTTTTTTATTTTTTAAATCTTTCTTTAAATTCTGTATAAAAATCTCAGAATTACCCAGGCTTTTTTTCTGCCTGGAAATTCCTTCAAAAACGAAAGCCCCCTCTTTATCGGCTTCAAGAAATGAAGACGTGATATTTAACCTGTAATTAAAAGAATCATTTTCGGCAAAATCCTTTTTTAAAATAACAGAATTTAATTGCACGCCAGCCATTTTTGAATTTTCATTCTCTTCGAAATCAACTGACTTTACGAGCATGTCTATATCGCTTTTTATTTTTAAATTTACTTCAACAGGATCACAGACAATAAAACCAAATTCTTTTATATGTTCTTTAGCGATTTGAAAAATTGAAATCATTTCTTCATCGGCTGCTTCTCCTTGCGCTTCCCAGGGATTAAGATTTGGAAATATCGATATACTTTCCAGGCTGCATGCAGGCTGCTGAGAATCAATGTCATAAATTATTATTTTTTCAACATCTTCATCCATCAAATCAATTCTTACAGGTTTTTGGCCAGTGACATCAAATATGTCGATGATATCGCCCTTAGCGCTGAATTCACCCTTATCAAAAACTTTATTTACACGCTCATAACCAATATTGACAAGCCTTGAGATTAATTCATCCCGGTTGGCGCTATCTTTAGATTTTATAACTATACTGTTTTGTTGGTTTAATTTGGATCTTGGTATCAAGTCTATTATGGAACTACTTGTTGATATGATGATAAACGGCTTTTCTTCGACCTTAAATTCCATAATCTTCTTAAAAACTTCAAGCCTGGCTGACAGATTCCCAATACCGGCAGCAGACCTGCTCTTTAAAAAAGAACCGCTTCCAATTGCAGGATAGAAAAGAATTTGTGCACTGCCTGCCAGCGGGCTTAACTCCATGGAAAGTTCGTTAGCCCTATCAAGTGTCGAGGTTAGAATTAATAGTGGAAATTGAAATTCATTAAGAAAAGACCCGATTAAAAAAGGCCAGATACTCTCGTCTGCGATAAGGCTGGCCTTACGTGAATTTTTATATTTTTCTATGAAATCAAGCCATAACTCTTCTTTGCTAAAATTATTTATAAACATCAATTATATTTGTTCATTACATAATTAATTCCGTTTTCAACATAATCCTTTAAAGCTTCAACGCTTATTGTAATACAAGAATCAAGCTCACGAGTCTCCCTCCTTTTAAATTTGGACAAGACAAAATCTGCAGGGTCTTTACGGCCAGAAGGCCTCCCAATACCAAACCTTAGCCTGTCAAAATCAGAACACCCCAGCTTTTTTACAATTGATTCAAGACCATTATGGCCGCCTGTTCCGCCTCCCGATTTAAGCTTTATTTCACCAAACTCAATATCAAGGTCGTCATGGATAACGATTGTTGATTCTATCTTGCCTTCGAAGAGTTCGATCACTTTTAAAACAGCAGAGCCGCTATTATTCATGAAAGTGCAGGGTTTTACGCAAAGCAGGGCTTTCCCTGCATATTCTGATTTAATGAGAATAGAGTTAAACTTGGAAATCTGGACCAATATTCCAGTTTCTTCACTAAATTTATTCAGTATTATAAAACCAATATTGTGCCTTGTCTGGCCATATTCTTCACCAGGGTTGCCAAGACCAATAATTAATATCATTTTTCTTCTTTTTCCTTATCAGAAACCTTTTCTTTTGATATCACCTCAGGTTCTGCAGCAGCTTCCTCTTCCTCAACAGCAACTTCTTCAACAACCAGGTGGGTAGGATGAATGATTGAAACTATTATTTCTTCAGGATGATTTAAGACTCTTACATCACTGCCAATGATTAAATCAGATACTTTTATGATGCGTCCCATCTTTAAATCTAAAATATCATAAGTTATTCTTTCAGGAATTTGCATCGGCAGACATGCAATATGCAGTTCTCTTAACCCATGCTGAACAACTCCACCTTCTTCTTTAACTCCAATTGATTCTTCCTCATTTAATATTACCACAGGAACAGTAGTTTCTACTTCTTTTTCCATTTGAATTCTGTAAAAATCAATATGCGTAAATTCATGAGTAAAAGGATTTTTCTGAGTTTCCTTTATAATCGTAATTTCTTTTTTATTTTTACCACCAATGCTCATCGTCATTTCAATAATTAAGCTGGCGGAACTTTTACCCTTTAAAATTTCTTTTAATTGCCTGGAATCAATTTTTATGCTTTGGGGTTCTTCTGCCTGGCCGTAAATTGTTGCAGGAATAAAACCGCCAGCTCTTAACCTTCTGGATGCATTATTTTTTAATTCTTCTTTGCTTCTGCTTTCTACTTTTAAAGAAACGTTGCTCATACTAATCCCACCTTACAAGAATATTGTTAAACTAAATTTTCGCCCTTGAATAACGAGCTCACAGATTTGCAATGATAAACTTTTTTTATAGTTTTTGCAAGAAGTGGAGCAATTGAAACCACTTTTATTTTATCCTGTCTGAATTCTTTATTTATTGGCAGTGTATCGGAAACCACAATTTCTTCTGCCTTTGAATTTTCAAGAAGCTCTGTTGCATTACCTGAAAAAATAGCATGAGTGGCACCAACAAATACTCTTCTCGCTCCAAATCTGATAAGCATGTCAATAGCTTCTACTATGGTGCCTCCAGTATCTATCATGTCATCAAAAATAATTGCGTCTTTATTCTCAACATCTCCAACAAGGTGGCCCATTTTTGCCTGGTTTGGTCCCGGTCTTACTTTATCAAGAATTGCAAGAGGGAAATGCAGTTGATTAGCAAAAATACTTGCTCTTTTAACACCACCAACATCGGGGCTGACAATAACACCTTTTCTTATATTCCTGGTTTTGAAATAATTTGCAATTATAGGTATCGCAGTCACGTGGTCCACAGGTATATCAAAGAATCCTTGTATTGTTGCAGAATGCAAGTCTGAAACAATAAGCCTGTCCATTCCTGCAACTGACAGCAGGTCGGCAATCAATTTAGCAGTTATTGGTTCCCTGCCTTCAGATTTTTTGTCCTGTCTTGCATACCCGTAATGCGGGATTACGCAATTTATAATTCCAGCTGATGCTCGCTTAAGAGCATCTATCATTATAAGCAGCTCCATTATATTAGCATTTATAGGCGCACTGCATGTCTGAATAACAAAAACATCCGCACCCCGAACACTCTCATCAAACCTAATATAAATTTCACCGTTCTTAAACTTTGTTCTTGTTACCTTGCCCAAATTCATTTCAAGGTTTTCTGCAATTTTTGCCGCCAGTTCAGGATTGGATGATCCTGAAAATAACATCATCTTTTTATTGGTAGGATAGTCCTTCATTATTTAATCCCCCTAAGTTTCCTTTTTTTAACTTTTCATTTATTTTTGACTGCATTATTTTTTCAAGCCTTGCCAGCGAAGTCCTGTCATTTATACCTTCAATTTCAAAATTATCCTGCACAGTAATACATGAAACCTTCTGTTTTGCGCCAACAAAATTTCCAATTATATCCGTAAGATAGAACTCATTTTGAGAGTTTTTTGAACTAATCTTTTCAAGATAACTAAACAAAGATTTTGTTTCAAAACAGTAAATAGAAGAATTGATTTCATTTATCTTTTGTTCACTCTCAGATGCATCAGATTCTTCAACAATTCTTAAAATATTACTTTTATCATCTTTGATTACCCGACCGTAACCATAAGGATTATCAACAACGGCCGTTAAAACAACTGCTGGATTACCTGATTGTTCCATGGTGTTTGCGACTTTTCTTAAAGTAGAATCACTTATAAGGGGAATATCGCCTGGCATTACAAGGCACGTATCCCCGAGTTCCCCGATGCAGCTTTTCAACATGCTTACAGCATGGGCAGTGCCTAGCTGGTTTTCCTGTATAACCGGAATTGCGCCAGGGAAATTGCTGCTTAAAAATTCTTCGACTTTTTCAGCTTTGTGCCCAATAACAACAAATAAATTTTTGGGGTTTAATTTAAATGCGGAGGTTAAAATATAATAAATTATGGGTTGACAACAAATGTTATGAAGAACTTTAGGAATATCAGACTTCATGCGCTTGCCTTTACCGGCAGCAAGCACAATCACGGTTAAATTTTTATTATTTGTGCTCAATAATTTTTCCACCCGAAATTTCACTGGATATTAAATTGTAATTTTCACCAAAATAAGCAGTAAGATAAATCAGATTATTGCACTTCTTGCCAAGTATTTCTTTCCTCAGCAAAAAGGCTGACCCGGCAGGGCCTTCTTCTTCTTCATAAATTCTTGAAATATCGCTGCTCCTCCGAACATTGACAGTAATTTCTTCGCCGCACCTGTTGCATTGAATATTAAAAGTTATAAAGTTTGAAGTGCTTGAATAAGCGGGCGCTGTAAAAAAATTTTTTAAATTTTGTAAAAAACTTGCCATCACAATTTATATTTTAACAAATTTGGCAGATATATTAAACAATATTATAATAAAACATGAATTGAAAAGCAGGATATCAAAATTTAAGCAGTTTGCATACTTTGCAAGGTTAAAATACCTGGAAATGTTATGATTTTTTAGTATCAAGCGTGGAGCCCGACGGCACAACTCATTATGGCTGTTATCTAAAAAATAAAGTTGATAATGTGTCCTGCAAGGATTGCGGCTTTGCTGTGCATTGTGAAATTTCACTTGCCTATAGTTTAAATATTGATGCCTTAAATTCTGCCAGAAAAATATTCTGGTGATATCTCGACACGTGTTCTTATTACAAAATATTTAAATACTTCCTGTTTCTATAAGTAATTTTTTATATCATATAATTTAAGTTCAGGTATTGGAAAATGCTCGATATTATATGTTACAAGAACAATATTATTAAGGACACATGTAGCTGCAATAAGACAATCCAGTAAATTTAAAGTATAACCTTTCTTTTTATATTGACTTACATAAAAAGCTCCAATCCTTGATATTTCATAATTTATATCAAAAATTTCAATAGAATCAAAAAATAAATCAGTTTTTTCTTTCTCATCCTCTCTTACGCCAACTTGAATCTCTGATACACAAATAACTGAGGTAGATAAGTTTTCACCGGAATACACCAGTTCTTTAATCAGTTTTACAGTGGACACTCTATCTAACAAGTAATTGATGATCACGTTTGAATCAAGCAGAAGCTTACTCATTAAAAAGCTCCTTTATCCTGGTATCTGAATCTTTTCTTAAATTGTTGATTTCTTCTATTACAGATTTTATTGTTTTAAGATTTTTATGATTATCAATTTTCCATGCACCTGCACATTCGGAAACTATCGACTTTAAATCTTCCCTTGAAATTTTTTCTCTTATTGCTTCTGTTATAAATTTACTCCTACTTCTTTTGCCACTTAACTTATTTAATCTTTTTAATAATTCAGGATCACAGGTTATATGTATCTTCGTTGTGGACATTATTATGTGCCTTTCTTTTAAATTAATGTCACATAATTTATGTGACATATAAAGTATATAATATGTATAATACTATGTAAATATATATTATGTCAGTCCCTGCAGGATACACTGCACTCATCCAATATACAACTGCTTTAATTTATAACACGAATTCACCAAATATTATAAAAATATTTTGGCCTAGAAATGCATTATCAGTAATAGATGCATAAATTAGTTACTGTAAAAGTTTTATAGCCACTCAAGTTACCAAAAAATTTGACGAGGCCAAAACTCCTTTTAGAAGAGTGCTTGCATGCCAACATATTGATGATGAAAAAAAGAGGAAAAATCATGTCTTTGGTATTAAAGCCATTAGTATTTTTACTATTCTGATCTCCAGCAATAAACTGTGTATAAAATGACCCCTGTTGTGAAAAAAAGCAGTGATATTGCAATGGTCAGGGAAAGATTTAAAGCAGTGAGAGGATTATAGCCGATATCTCCTATTAAATAATTGATTATTATTGAATTTGCAGCAGACATTGGCCAGATCCGGGAAAACTTCTGAAGTACGGGCGGAAGCATTGAATATTGGAAAAAAACACCGGAAATCGCTGATGTGACAACAGCTATTCCTACTCCTGTCATAATAGCGCCCTGGATATTTTTAATTAGCGAACCCACAATCAGACCTACTCCTGCAGAAGCAAGTGTTCCCAAAAATAAAAATCCTAAAGATTTTAGAAGACCTATTGCTGTAATATTAAACCTGCCACCAAGAAGCACGCCTACAATTACAATTATTGCTGCGCTTGCCAGTCCAAATGTCAATACTGCCAGAATTTTGCCTATTGCTTCTTTCCAGGGTTGTACCGGCATTGTCTTTAGCTTTTGGAAAAGTCCTCGCTGTCTATCCTCAGAAATATTTGCCGGAAGGCTCGTCATTCCGCAAATCATTATTGAAAAAGTAACCATTGAAATAGTACTTTGACCTTTTGCCAAAGCGGCATATTCGGTCGGTACTTGACGTAAAAAAACAAATACTGCAAGCAAAAGCCATATGACAGGCCAGGCTATTACCCAGAAAAGTGCAGACTTGTTCCTAAAATTATCTTTTAGGCTCTTTATAAATGTTGCAGATATCTGATTCACTTTTTAGCTCCCTTTAATTTTTCTGTTGCTTCTCTTACTTTTTTACCTGTCAGTTTGAAAAAAACGTCTTCCAGCGATGGTATAACTGAACCTATCTGAAGCACTTTATAGCCATTGCTTTCAACAGACCGGACTATTTCCGGAATTACTTCGGACGTTTCATCAGCATAGATCTTGTAACCCTCATCTGTTTCAATCAATTCCTCACCTTTGTTGAAACCGTTTAAAATGTTTGCTATTTTTTCATTTTTAACAGAAACTTCTATATTTATTACATTTTTTAATCCGCTTCCATTTTTTAATCCATCCGGTGATCCATCTGCGATAATTTTGCCCATATCCATAAGACCGACTCTGGAAGCAAGTTCGGCATCTGAACCTATGTGGCTTATAAGTAAAACTGTTGTTGATTTATCTTTTAATTCATCTATCAGTCCGAAGAAATTTCTCCTTGCTGCAGGGTCAAGTCCTGTTGTCGGTTCATCAAGTATAAATATCTTTATGTGTGGAAACAGTATGGTCGCGAGTTCAAGTTTTTTTCTCATTCCTCCTGAAAATTTGGAAACCCTTTTATTTTTGTCATCAAAAAGACCGACTTTTTTTAAAAGTTCTTGCGCAATTGCTTTTGTATCTTTATTTGAATATCCAAGCATCCTGGCAAAATAATGCAGGTTCTCAAGACCTGTAAGATTGGGGTCAGAAAAATTTTCCTGGGGAATATAGCCTATTAATCTTTTGGATTGTTCGGGTTTTTTGCCAAAGATTTTCACTTCGCCGCTTGTTGGTTTT
>JAHILC010000194.1 GCA_018897225.1 Actinomycetota bacterium | reverse complement strand
GAGTTTGTACTGTCAAAATATGAAGAAAAAGGATCAGAAGAACTTGATGAAGATAAACTGCCTATACTGCTTAATTTAAAGTATCACGCTATTGCCGATGCGATAGCAATTCTTGGCGGAGTAGAGCATATCCGCACCACATTCTTTAACTTTCAAAAAAGTTTATATGCAAAACCAGCCCAATCATATATGTAGATAAATTATTTATTATTTTCTATAAATTCTTTAATCTTTTCTTCAATTTTATCTCTAACTTTTCTGAATGCAAAAAGTTTCTTATCTATACTGCCTTCTACTTCTGCGGGGTCCTCAAAATTCCAGTGGATAGTTTTAGCTTTGCCAGGAAATAATGGGCAGGATTCCTTGGCATTATCACATACTGTTATAACATAATCAAACTTCGAATTAATAAACTGATTCTATTTTTTACAGATTTCAAGTCTTGAAACTTTTTCTGCTTTTTTTAAATCTTCCTTTATCTTTTTATCATTCTTTAACTGATTCATTAATAGATTTACGATATTTAGAAGATTTGTTTCTAAATTTTCATTAATTGAATAATTAACCCAGAGTGCACTTTTGCTATGATTGATTAATTCAGCCTCTTCTAATTTTTTAAGATTAAATGAAATAGTAGATTGAGAAAGACCAATAATCTCTTGTATTTCACAAACGCATAATCCACTATTTTGAAAAATCAGACAAATTATCCTTAACCTATTTTCATCTGAAAGCGCTTTTAGAATTTTTATTATTTTTTTCATCATATAATCTATAATTATAAATCAACCAATTTATAAAATACAATTAACCTTTTAATAAAATTCAATAGTAGGATACATCATTAAAATTAACCCTATTGCAAGCTTAAAAAGAAATTACGAAGCTTTTACAAACCAGTGTTTCGTTGAATTTGATATTTTTACTAAAGTAAGCATCACGGGTACTTCTACTAGAACTCCAACAACTGTAGCAAGAGTTGCACCGGACCGCAGGCCAAATAACGAGATTGCAACTGCAACTGCCAGCTCAAAGAAATTACTGGCTCCTATCATTGCAGCTGGAGCTGCAATGCCGAAAGATAGTTTCCATAATTTACTCCAACCATAAGCAATAAAAAAAATTAAAAAGGTCTGGATAATAAGGGGTGCAGCAATCATAAGTATATGCAGTGGATTTGATAGTATTATTTCTCCCTGAAAAGCAAATATTATGATTAAAGTAAGAAGTAGCCCAATTATAGTAACATTATTAAATTTTTTTATAAAAACATTTTCAAAATAATCAAGTCCTTTTTTCCTTACAATAAGAAGCCTGGAAATATAGCCTGCTGCAAAGGGAATTACCACAAATAATATTACTGATAGAAATAATGTATTGTATGGAACTCTTACATTACTAACTCCTAAAAGAAATGCAACTATAGGAGTAAAAGCAAAAAGTATGATGATATCATTTACTGCAACCTGTACTAATGTATAAGCTGCATCCCCTCTGCACAGATAACTCCAGACAAATACCATTGCTGTGCAGGGAGCAGCACCAAGTAAAATTGCACCTGCCAGATATTCAGTTGCCAGGCTATCAGGAATAAAATTTTTAAAAACAATTCTGAAAAAAAATAGAGCTATTGCATACATTGTGAATGGTTTTATAAGCCAATTCGTTACAAGTGTAACAGTTAAGCCCTTGGGTTTTTTAGTAGCGTTTACTATACTTGAAAAATCAATTTTTAACATCATAGGATAAATCATAAGCCAGATAAGTATTGCTACCGGTATTGAAACATGTGCATATTCAAGTTTACTTAAAAAATTTGGAATAGCCTGTGCATATCTTC
This sequence comes from Actinomycetota bacterium, assembly GCA_018897225.1. Taxonomy (GTDB): domain Bacteria; phylum Actinomycetota; class Humimicrobiia; order Humimicrobiales; family Humimicrobiaceae; genus JAHILC01. The sequence goes on along the minus strand of JAHILC010000194.1, from coordinate 759 downwards.
CAATTACTACTCCTACAACAATGCATAGTATTACCCAAACTGATAAATACTTTTCAAAAAAACCTATGCTTCGTTTTTCATCACTGCAAATTTCATTAACTGCCATTTCAATAAACTCCTTTTCAATTGATCTTATGATAAAATTGGGTTAAATTATAACTATATATATAAATATTTCAATGTATCTATTAGTTTAAATTCGCCCTTTCTTAATTGTAAGATTGTAATAGTATAATCAAAAAAGAAAATTAGGGAATACCAAAGGGCAAGTCTAAAAACATCATAATTTCCAAATTGAGTATTTTTCTACATAATAAATAATCAAATTTATATTTTCCTTTGGTAATCTAAACATTTAAAAAATTAATATTCTTATTGATAAATCTAAATATATTGATATAATAGTATATAGAACTTTTTATTGTAAGTAAATTATTTTTTATTTTCCATGTGGGGGTAAAAATTGATAAATCTTAAAAAAATAATAAAAATTTTAAAAGCATTAGCAGATGAAAGCAGGATAAGAATACTTGCACTTCTTAAAGAAAGAAATGGTTTATGTGTCTGTGAAATAACAGAAATTATTGGTCTGTCGCAGCCTACGATATCATCCCATTTAAAAAAGTTACAGGATGCAGAAATTATAACTTATTCTAAAGATGGGCTTTGGGTTAATTACAGCCTCGACGAAAATATGGAAAAAGAGGTTAAAAAATTATTGGGGGCAGTAGTTCAGATATTGAGTGAAGATGAAAGAAT
>JAHILC010000193.1 GCA_018897225.1 Actinomycetota bacterium | reverse complement strand
TCAACCATATAAACTTTATAACCTTTCTTTGCTATTTTCAGAGATATTTCGCCATTAGCTTCAATCATAAAATTCATATTTGGAAATTTATTTATTATTTTATCTTCTATGTCAGTTATATTCTGAACAAAATCAACTTTATACCCAATATGCTCCAGGTAGTTTCTTATCATGTTAAATACGATTACAGGCCTGGCATTGCCTATGGAAATGTAATTATAGACGGTAGGACCGCAGACATACATCCTGACTTTGTCAGCCTCCAGTGGTTTAAAATCCTGTTTTTTTCTTGAGAGCGTATTATATAATTTTAGTCCCAAATCAGTTCTCCTGTCATATTTAAATCTTAGTTCTTTCTCTCTTTTAGCTCATCCAGCTCTTTTTCAAGATTTTCAATGCGCAAACTGCATGAGTTTAAAATCTCGCTAACCGGGTCTGGCAAATGCATCTGGTGAAACTCATCTGAGAGTACTTTCTCACCCTTAATCTTTACAATCCTGCCGGGCACGCCCACAACAGTACAATCATCGGGAACATCATTAATAACAACTGCACCGGCTCCAATTATTACATTATTGCCTATGGTAATTGAACCAAGAACCTTAGCTCCTGCGGAAATCACCACATTGTTTCCTATTGTAGGATGCCTCTTGCCTCTTTCCTTTCCTGTACCGCCAAGAGTGACACCCTGATAAAGCGTAACCCCATCACCGATTATAGTTGTTTCCCCAATTACAACACCCATCCCATGATCGATAAATAATTTCCTTCCAATTTTAGCGCCTGGATGTATTTCTATTCCTGTATAAAATCTGCTTATTTGAGAAATAGCCCTCGGAATGAAAGGTACTTTGTGCTTATAGAGCCAATGTGTAATCCTATGGTTAAGAACGGCATGCACTCCCGCATAAGTAAGAATAATCTCAGCAGTGCTTACCGCAGCGGGGTCTCTTTCTTTTGCTGCTATGACAAGTTCTTTTAAATCAGCAATCAAACCCATAAATCACCTTTTTATAAAATAATATTTTTAATTAAATTAAAAAATAAATTATGACCAGGAGTCAATTGACCCAATTAATTTTTACAAAAAATAACTTCTTATGATAAAGCTAAGTTAATTTTAAAATTTAGCATTTATAACTTAATTGTAAAGTTTCTTGTGATTTTTTACTATGATTTATTTAATGTCTTTTATTACTCCAGCAGAATAATACTTTGAGTTGTTATCTTTTCCTATTCCAGAAGAGCGATACTCTGAACTGCTATCCCTTCTTCCCTTCCGCAAAAACCAAGCCCTTCGGTAGTGGTGGCTTTTATGCCTATGCGACCCGGATCCAGCTCCAGAGTATCTGATAATTTCTTTAGCATTGCAGGTATGTAAGGAGAAACTTTCGGCTTTTCAAGTATAAGCATGCTGTCAATATTTATTATTTCAAAGCCCCTGTCATTTATTATCTTTTTAACTTCTTTAAGGAGAAGCAGGCTTGAGATATTTTTATACCTGATGTCACTATCCGGAAAATACACTCCTATGTCCCTGAGGCCTGCGGCGCCAAGCAGAGCGTCCATTATGGCATGGGCTAAAACATCTGCATCAGAATGGCCTATAAGGCCTTTATGATATTCAATCTCAACCCCGCCTAATACCAGCCTTCTGCCTGTTTTAAATAAATGGACATCAAAGCCAATTCCTGCTCTCATATTTTTGCCAGTACCACCTTTTACTTGTTATTTCTATTTATTATAAGCTCCGCTAAGAACAAGTCCAGCGGAGTTGTAATTTTAATGTTTTCATGGCGGCCAAAAACTACTTTTACCTTCCAGCCAAGCCTTTCAACGAGTCCTGCATCATCTGTCCCTGTGAAATGATCCTCTCTAGCTTTTTTATGCGCTTCAAATATGGAATCGAAAAAGAAAGTCTGGGGTGTTTGTGCGAAACAAACCTGGTTTCTTGAAATTGTAGCATCAATAAAATTGTTCTCACTTATCTTTTTTACTGTTTCATATGCAGGAGCAGCCATAATTATACCCTTTAATTGAGGGTCTTTTTTATTAAGCCTTAAAAGGCTATTTATAAGCATATTAATTTCAGAAGTTGTAACCAATGGCCTTACGCCATCATGTATTGAAACTATCCTGCAGCTTGAAGGTATTTTCTGCAGCGCGTTAAATACGGATTCCTGCCTTGTATTACCACCACAAACAAGCTCTCTTACCTTTGTAAAAGAATATTTTTCAATGATAGACTCCCTGCAAAAGTCCATATATTCTTTTGGAACTGCCACATAAATTTCTTGAATTTTTAATGAATTTTGGAAGACATTTATAGAATGTGCGAGTATCGGCTTGCCGTATATATTCATAAACTGCTTGCTGATATTGCTTTTCAGCCTGCTACCTTTTCCGGCTGCTGTAATTATTGCTGCAATCATTTATTTAAATATTTAAAATCTTAATTTCGGGATTATTTCTCCCTTATGATTGTAAGGTTCATTGTATAAATAATACTCAGAAAATTTCTTCATCTTATCAAAAAGAAGTCCGGCTCTTGTCCTGCCCATACCGGGAACATCTGCAAGTTCTTCAGCACTGGCATTTAATATATTTTTTAAATTACCAAATTTTCCCAGTAAACTTTTTAGCAATGCTTCTGGAAGCCTATTAATTTCAGTGATGATTCTTATACCCTTGGAGTGGACGCTGAACTCCTTGAGATTTTCCTCAACTTTATAACCGAGGATTCTTGCAGTGCTTGATAAATCCAGAAGCGCATCCGCATTTAACAAGCTGATTTTATTTTTTAGTTCAATTGGTTTAATTTTATCACCAAAATTTTTGTAATCCTCTATAATTTTTAGGCTTTCATCTGCAACATTTACCATAAGTTCCTGGACCTGCATGTTAAGCAACCTTCCGTCAGTCCCAAGCTCATAAATATATTTTCTAACTTCTTTTTCAGTCTTGCCAACTATGCTGGCTCTCTGAAGTACGCTTGTAACATCATATAATGTAACCATATCTTCCAGCTCTCTGATGGTAAGATTAACCAATAAATAGTCGAGGCTTTCCTTGTACTTGCTTAAAGTCTGGAGTGCCTGGCTTGCTTTTGATAGTACAACCCTGGGTTCTTCAAGCACATATTTGATTGTATCTATAAAAATTGCGACAACATCTCTTTTTTGTGATATTGAAATAACCAGGGTTTTTGTTTGTTTTCCAACTCTTTCGGCAGTCCTGTGTCTTGTGCCTGTTTCAGAAGTTTTAATCTGAGGATTTGGGAAGAGATGTGTATTAGCATACAAAATTCTGCTTGCATCCTGGCTCAATATAATTGCTCCATCCATTTTTGCCAGTTCATAGAATTTTGCGGGAGTAAAACTACAGCCTATATAAAACCCTCCATCTACAAGTTTTAAGACTTGCTCTGAATCTCCAATAACAATAAGAGCGCCGGTTTTACCTTGTAAAATATATTCGATTCCTGCCCTGAGATCGGTGCCTGGGGCAATCCTTTTAAGACTATTTAATAATAATTCTTCTTCTTTCTCTTTCATAAGGCATTTAAGAAATTAAACCTTTAAAATACTTGGTGTTATTTTTATAATTTTAAAGTACATTTCATCATTTTCGCAAGTAACTTCTATATTGTCTCCTACCTTTATTTCTCCGCTGATAATTTTTTCTGAAATCGGATCCTCTATAAAAGACTGGATGCTTCTTCTCATGGGCCTTGCGCCCATTGATGAATCATAACCTTTTTTCAGTAATAATTCTTTTGCATCTTCTTTCATCTCAATTGTTATGCCTTGAAGCTCCAGCCGCTGCTGGATTCTGTATACCATCAAATCTATGATTTGATAAATTTCTGACTTTGTTAATTTATGGAAAACTATCACTTCGTCCAGCCTGTTTAAAAATTCTGGCCTGAAAGCTTTTTTAAGCTCACTCATCACTTTATTTTTTATATCACCATACGAAAGATCTTCACCTTCGGCTTTTCTAAAACCCATAGGATTGTTTTTATGTATTTCTCTGGCGCCAAGATTTGAAGTCATTATAAGAACAGTATTCTTAAAATCTACCCTTCGTCCCTGTGAATCAGTCAAGTGGCCGTCTTCAAAAATTTGCAGAAGTATGTTGAAAACATCCGGATGAGCTTTTTCTATTTCATCAAGAAGTATGACACTGTAAGGTCTTCTCTTTATCTTTTCCGTTAGCTGTCCGCCTTCATCATAACCAACATAGCCCGGTGGAGAACCTACCAGTTTGGAAACCGAATGCTTTTCCATATACTCAGACATATCTATCTGTATCAGAGCATCTTCCTTGCCAAATAAAAATTCGGCTATTGTCTTTGCAAGCTCGGTTTTTCCAACACCTGAAGGACCGAGGAATATAAATGAACCTATAGGTCTTTTAGGGTCTTTCAAACCAGATCTAGACCTTCTTATTGCCTTTGAAACTGTCTTGATTGCTTCATCCTGGCCAACAACTCGCTTGTGGAGTTCGTCTTCCATTTTAAGAAGCTTCGTAGATTCAGTCTCGGTAAGCTTGTATACTGGAATCCCTGTCCAGTTTGAAAGCACTTCAGCTATTTCGTTTTCATCAACCTTTTCTTTTGTGCCCTTGCCTATCCTGCCCCAGTTTTCTTCAAGCTCTATTTTTTCCTTGATAAGCTGCTTTTCCTTGTCCCTAAACTGTGCTGCTTTTTCAAAATCCTGTGACTTAATAGCTTCCTCTTTATTGCTGATAACTTTTTCGATATTTTTTTCAAGCTCTTTTAGGTCGGGAGGATTTGTAAGAGTCCTGAGCCTTACCCTGGATGCAGCTTCATCGATTAAATCAATAGCCTTATCCGGTAAGAATCTATCTGTAATATAACGATTTGACAGTTTTACTGCTGATTTTATTGCATCTTCGGTTATTATTATACCGTGGAAAGCTTCGTATTTATCTTTTAATCCTGTTAAAATTTCAATAGTTTCATATTCGTTGGGTTCGTCCACATAAATTGGCTGGAATCTTCGCTCTAAAGCTTTATCCTTCTCCATATATTTCCTGTATTCATTTATTGTGGTTGCTCCAATTGTCTGAATTTCTCCTCTTGATAGCATGGGCTTTAAGATGCTTGCAGCATCAATGGCACCCTCCGCAGCTCCGGCGCCAACCAGAGTGTGCACTTCATCAATAAATATCATTATGTCGCCATCTTCCTTTACTTCCTGGAGCACTTTTTTCAATCTTTCCTCAAAATCTCCCCTATATCTTGAACCGGCAACAAGAGCCCCCAGATCAAGCGTAAATATTTTCTTGTTTCTTAAGTTTAAAGGGACTTCTTTTGCAATAATAAACTGTGCGAGACCCTCAACAATGGCAGTTTTACCTACACCGGATTCTCCAATTAAAATTGGATTATTCTTGGTTCTTCTGGATAATATCTGCATTACTCTTTCTATTTCTTTTTTCCTGCCTATTACCGGATCAAGCTTGCCTTCTTTTGCAAGCTGCGTAAGATCCCTGCCATACTGGGTAAGCATCTTTAGATTTCGCTTTTGCGTCTTATCTGCGTTGTAGCTGTCATCTTGCGTATAATAAGGATGTTTATTCAATATTTCCCTTATTTTTTCTTTTGATATTTCAAGGTTAATCCCGAAAGAATTCAACACTCTTGATGCAACTCCTTCGCCTTCGCGAAGCAATCCGAGAAGAATATGTTCTGTCCCGATATAATTGTGGCCCATTTGCAGCGCTTCCCTAAGAGATAGCTCGAGAACTTTTTTTGCGCGTGGCGTAAAGGGTATGTGCTCGTAAGATTCTGAAGAACCTTCTGTTACTGAATCTCTCACGGCAGCCCTGACGTCATCAATAGGAATATTCAATGCCACAAGCACTTTTGCGGCTATACCTTTTTTTTCATCAATCAACCCAAGCAGCAGATGCTCTGTGCCTATATAATTTTGCTTTAAAAACCTTGCTTCGTCCTGAGCTCTGACAACAACCTTACGAGCTCTTTCTGTAAATCTTTCAAACATATTTTAATCTATTCCTCCAGTACTCTCTCCCTTATCAGGTCCGCCCTTTTTAAATCTATATCATCGTCTAAAACCGGCCCCTCGATCTCAAAATTAGAGATTATATGAGAGTCACTAATTATATTAATAAGT
>JAHILC010000192.1 GCA_018897225.1 Actinomycetota bacterium | reverse complement strand
TAACGCAAATTCTCCTGAGTTTTATAATTGTAATCTAACAAAATTATCCTAAACTCAAACCTCTATGCCAAAATACCGCATGAATAAATTATTTTTAATTTATTTATTTAATTATTTACATATTTATATAAATATGCTATTATGCAAATAAATCAAAAGCCTTGATTTTAATAAAATTTTATTCTTTTAAGCGATGAACAGATTATCTTTAATTTTCAGGCAAAAACTTTTTACCATTATTTTTATAATAGTTTCGATTTTTGGCGGGGTCTTTGTCTTCTGGTATTTGAACAGTCTAAAGGCGAAGGGGACGGAAGACTTTGCCGGTAAAGAAATATTTACTGCTGCCGCCGATATTGAAGCTGGCCAGGTGATCCAGGAAGAATTGCTGGAAAAGAAAAAGATACCTGAAAACATATTCAATGAAAAATTTATTATAGACAAAAGCCAAATTCTTGATAAAAAAGCTGCCGGCAACATAAATAAAGGTGAAATAATTTCAAAGGATAAGATTGAGGGCAGCCAGGCAGAAAATGCATATTTAAGATTCTCTGCATATATACCCGAAGGTTTAAGGGCAACCAGCATACCTGTAAATTATTATGGGGATGTGTCGCTGATAAGGGTGGGCGACAAGGTAGATCTGATATCCACATATTATGACAAATCCGGAGAGCAGCTCGTATCGGAAGTTGTTATTGGCGAAAAGGAAGTAATATTTATACAGAACAGCGATGGTTCAAATAGCACAAAAAATCCGGACAACCAGGCAAAAGAGAGTAAAAACGATTTTTTATTTGGCGGAATAACCGGGGAAGACTCCAGCAGCAACTTAAGCAACTTGATTGTTCTGACTTTCTATCTTCTACCTGCAGAAGTTGAAAATATATTTTTGGCGCTGGATAGAGGTGCAATCAATATTTCAATTTGTCCTAAACAGGCCCAGTTATCAAAAAATATAGGTAAATAAATAAATTTAATATTTTTTTAAAGGAGTTTTTATGTCAACCGGTTTAAGTGTTCTTGAAAAAGAAAATAAAAAGAAAAGTGTTTTCAGTAAAAATAATAATTCCAAAGTAATACTTTTTTCTTCAGTAAAAGGAGGAAACGGGGCAAGTTTTATTTCAAATTGCGTATCATCTTACCTTGCTAAAACAAAAATTCAAAATATTCTGCTTCTGGACCTTAATATTGGCAAACGTGATTCCCGCATCATTTTTGATTTGGAAGAAAAAGACTTAAGAGATATTGGTGATATAGAAGATTCAATAAAAGAAATTGATATTTCTTTATTAAAAAGGCTGGTTGTAAATTTTGACAACAGCCTGAATTTAATTTTGCCACCACTAAAACCAGAAAAAAATAAAATATGCTGCGGTAAAAACTTAAGCTTACTTCTTGGAATATTAAAACATTATTATGAAATAATCTGTGTTGACTTTCCATATTACTTGTTCATGAAAAATGACTTCGATTTTACAGAAAATGTCGATAAATTTGTTTTTGTATCCATGCCAGATCTGATTTCTGTGAGCAATCTCGAAATATTTTCAAGGCATATATGCGTAGATGATATCCCAAACAACATAAAAATAATAATAAATAAATTTAATACACGGCCTGCTGTCTCCCCAGCCAGGCTGAACAGTATTTTAAAATACCCTGTTCAAGCATTCATCCCTTACGATAGAGATATTGAATTCCTGTACCACAGTAAGGGACCTTTTTATATTTTTAATTACAACCTCAGGATAGTTAAAAACATAATTGATTTTTCGGAACTTCTATATGAAGAACTGGATTTTGAAAAGAAACAGTAAGGAAAAGAGAGAATAAAAATGAATTTTACTATTGATGACAACTATAATTGTCCCTCTGAATATATTGAAAAGAAAATTGCCAAAGAAATTGAAGTTTCTGAATTATTCAAGCTGCAACCAGCAGAGAGATTTATAAAGATAAAAAATGCTTTAAAAGAAATAGTCAATAAGGAGAAAATTCTTATAGGCGATAAGGAACTTTCAAAGATTATAAAAGAGATATATGAAAATACTTTTGAATTTGGGCCCATCAGTTCTCTGATGCGAGATGATAAAGTAACAGAGATAATGCTTAACAACTGGGATGATATATATGTAGAAATAGACGGTTTGATTAAAAAAACAAACATAAAATTTAAAAGCAGCCAGCATGTTAGAAATCTTATTGAAAAAATTTTAAGCCCGTTAGGCCTTCGAGCAGATGAAAGCATGCCGATGGTAGATGCGAGACTGGAAAATGGATCAAGGATAAATATTGTTCTAAGCCCTGTTTCACTTAATGAATCAATAGTGACTATTCGAAAATTTAAAAAGAATATACTTGGAATAGACGATCTAATAGAATTAGAAACCCTCAATAAAGAAATTGCAGATTTTATTAAAGTTTGTGTTCAGTGTAAATTAAATATCATATTATCTGGCGCTACATCTACAGGCAAGACTACTTTTCTTAATATCCTTTCAAATTTCATTTCACCCCTTGAGCGGGTTGTAACAATTGAGGAAACACTCGAATTGAACCTTAATTTAGATCATGTTGTAAGATTGGAAAGCAGGCCGCCCAATCTTGAGGGAAAAGGTGAAATAACAATAAGAGATCTTATAAGAAATTCACTTAGAATGAGACCTGACAGAATAATAGTCGGAGAAATCCGTGGTGTTGAAGCAATTGATGTGCTGCAGGCAATGAATACTGGTCATGATGGCTCAATGACTACAGTTCACGCAAATTCACCTGTTGATATGGTATCAAGGTTGGAAACGATGTTGCTTATGTCGGGAGTCAACCTCAATCCCTCATCAGCCCGAAGGATAATTTCCTCTTCAATCGACCTGATAATTCATCTTGAAAGGCAAAGCGATGGGCAAAGGGCGGTGTCTTGCTTAAGTGAAATAATTGCTCCAAAAAAAACTATTGGTTTAAATACTATTCTGGAAATAAAAGATATCTATGCCTTTCAAAAAGAGAAATCAAAAAACAATTTATCATATACCGGATATATTCCAGGATTTACGAATAAAATTAAAAAGAGGAGTGAGGATTTTGCATTTGGAAATATTTAATAGGGACATAATTATTATTCCGGCGATAACAACGCTTTCGTTGCTTGCAGGTCTCTTAGGATTAGGCAAAATCATGGCATCTATCAAAACCAGCCATGGTCAAAGTACACTTAATTTTAAAAAATATAATGAAAATAAGTTTTATAAGTTCTGGGCAGTCATGCTGAGATGGAATCGGAAGATATCAATTGTTCTTTTAGCAATTCCCCTGATTCTTATTTTTTATGCTTTATGCAAAAACATTATTTTTTCTATTTTTCTTTGCACGGTGACAGTGATTGTAATCTCAAGCTTTTTAGGGTCATTGAAAAGTAGAAAAGAAGAACTACTTCACGGGCAGCTTATAGAGTTTATAAATAATACAATAATCATGCTTAAAGCTGGAAAAACAATGAGAAATATTTTTAAGGAATCCTTATCATGGGTAAAAAATCCTTTGCAGGCATACTTAAAGAAATTGATAAACAGGCTTGAGCTGAATTTTTCTTTTGACGATGCTCTTGATACTTTTGCAGATAGCTGCGGCGGCAATGAAGCTCGTCTTCTTGTGTCGGCCTTAAAAATTAATAACAAGATAGGTGGAGATCTTCTATTTATTTTAAGCAGTATTGCAGAAACACTGCAGAATAGCCTAAAGGCTAGATCTTCTGCAAGAACTATCACACTTCAGAGCAGATACTCCGGTAACATAATTGCTTTTTTCCCGGTGTTTATTCTTATTTTTCTATATATTTTTATGAATTCTTCTGTTGCTGATTTCTTTTCCAGCCGAATAGGGAATATCTGCTTGATAATTGGCGGATCCCTGGAGATAGCTGGAATCTTTTTAATTAAAAAAACCCTGGACTTAGGAAGATAACCTTGATTTATTTTGTGACATTCTCATATTACGTATTTCTTTGTTTCGGATTATTTATCCTGATTAACCGTTCAGGTTTTAAGTCTTATAGGAAATTAAATT
>JAHILC010000191.1 GCA_018897225.1 Actinomycetota bacterium | reverse complement strand
GTTAGATAGTAAAGGAAATTTTCCAGCATTAAGAAGAGTCCTCCTGGTCGACTCCGTTGCAGCGGTTGTAGGCGGCGCCTTTGGAGCGAGCTCCATCACAACCTATATCGAAAGCGCATCGGGAGTTTCAGAAGGTGGAAGAACAGGGCTAATGCCAACCACTACGGGTGCGCTCTTCCTGCTCTCAATATTTTTTGCCCCTCTAATTGCAATAGTAGGTGGAGGCGTTCAGGTTGCGGAAGGAGTTTATAAATACCCTGTAACAGCGGCAGCGCTAATCGTTGTTGGATTCTTAATGATGGGTGTAATTTCAAAGATTGATTTTAAGGATTATGAAATAGGCATTCCTGCGTTTTTAACGATTATACTTATGCCTTTCACCTATAACATTTCATACGGCATAGGATTTGGTTTTATAAGCTATACATTGATAAAGCTTTTCAGAGGCAAAGGCAGACAGCTTCACCCATTAATGATAGTAGCAAGCGCTTTGTTTGTAGTCGCTTTTATTGCTCAGGCACTCGCAACACGATTTATTGGAAAATAGCTGGAGCTGGAATTCTAAAGCCCGATAAGGATAGAGAAAAAGTTTTAAAATACTTTTTTAATGGGTCATTCGGATATCACGATTATATAAACCATGATCCTTCTATTATTATAAATTATTGTTTTTTAAATTCATATATACAAAATGATAGAAATAAATAGCATGAATAAATCTCGACTTTTTTCTAGTTGTCGATGCTATCAAATCCCGGAAGCAATTTCTTATGATTATTATTAGCTGTCATGAGTCAGAAATAATATTGTTGTAATTATGAAGTAATGTTCTTTAAATGTCATATAATAGTACTTGTTTATTACACAATATGTAATATAATGGTACTATGTTTAACCGTAATATTGAAACAGAATTTAGAAAATGGAAGACAAGCCCTATCAGGAAGCCTCTAATTGTACGGGGAGCAAGGCAGGTAGGAAAAACTAGTGTTATCCGAAAGTTTGGCCAGGAAAACTTCAGCCAGGTAATTGAGGTTAACCTAGAAAAAAAAGACCAGCTGGCCGTATTTGATAAAGCAAATAGCATCGAGGATTTCCTAAAAAGACTCTCTATTTTTTTTGATAAAACAGCAGTCCCGGGTAGTTCTCTACTTTTTATTGATGAAATTCAGGAATCAAAAAATATCATGGAGCTATTGCGATTTTTCGCAGAAGAAAAACCGCAACTGCATATTATTGCTGCGGGCTCATTGCTGGAGGCAAAAATTGATAAAAGCTGGTCAATGCCTGTAGGCAGGATTGATTATAAATATATTTATCCGATGACTTTTTTTGAATATCTTCAGGCAAGAAAAAAGACTGCACTGCTTCAGTCAATGAAAAATATTCAGTTGGGGAATGAGTTTCAATTTGGAGATTTAGCAAGTGATTTATTTAAAGATTATATAGTCATTGGAGGAATGCCTGAAGTTGCAAATAGCTACATAAATATAGGCAATTATGATGAAGTAAAAACCATTTTAAACCGGCTTCATACTGCATATATTGATGATATTCGGAAATATTCCAGATCAAATAGCGATAATAAATATTTAGAACTGGTTGTTGAATATGGTGCCAAAATGGCTGGTTCACTTTTTAAATATGAAAATTTTGGAGGATCTCCTTATCGCAGCCGTGAAATAGCTGAAGCTGTCCATACTGTTGAAAAAGTAATGCTGTTAAGACAGGTTATGGCAGTAAGTTCAACCAAACTGCCCATAATTCCTAAATCTAAACGTCCAAAGAAAATGATCTGGCTGGATATAGGGCTGGTAAATTTTATCAATAATGCCTACAAAGAAATAATCACAGGAGAGTATAGAGGTAAAATAATGGAACAGGTTGTAGGACAAAGCTTAATTGCCGGAGGAGTTCATAAACAAATAGATCTTTATTATTGGGCAAAAGATCGGGTTGAAGGAAGTGCTGAAGTTGATTTCTGTATCCAGCATGGTTCCAAACTGGTTGGTATTGAAATTAAATCAGGCAGTATATCAAAAATGAGATCACTGTTCAGTATGGGCAGCTCTGATAAAGATATTGTCCTTGTAAGGATATCGTGGGATAACTTAAAAGTTGAAACATATAAATTTTCAGGTCAGGTATATAAGCTGCTATCAATACCGTTTTATTTGGTTGATCGCCTGCCTGAATTAGTCGATCAGCATATTGGATAAAACCCATTATAATACATAAGAATTTGCTTTTGGATCCCCCCAGGTATAAATAAGATATTTACTGGGGTATTTACCTAAAACTATAATGGATTTGGCAAAAAACATAAACTTAAAATAAAAAACGATTATTTTGGATAAAAATTAAGCAGTATTATTTCCTGTAATATTGTTTATATAAAATTTAAAGTTGTACCAGCCAGTTTTAGGCAAGGCTTTTATATAGAACTTAATATCTTCTCTAAAAAATCTGTATAATCACAATTTATATAATCATTTTGTGCATAGTCATCAAATGAGTCAGCTACAGCTAAAGCGGCAGGTGGAGGCCTGTCTCTTTTAAGCTCATATATGTCAAGCCAGTCAAGGATTTTCCTTATCACTTTATAATCTTCTATAAAATTTTTGTAGTATGCTAAATACGACTGTCTTTCTCATTGGACTATATTCTCTCGATATGCAAATCTCTTTGAAAGCTTCGTAATCTTTTGTGAACTGAACCGGGCACTCAAAAGGTCTTCTTGCAGGTCTATTTTTTATGACCATCCTGCCGTACTCTAAATAATCCCATAAAACCTGAAGTCCTCTTAAGGTAGAGCTTACATTTTTCGGATGCCTGCCGTAAAGGCCTTCAATGCTAAGCCCGAATTTATACTTAATAAAATCGAGTCCAATACTGGCTGAATAATATTCAATTTCCCTTTCCCTGGTATATTTTATTAGATTGTTGTAACACTGTCCGCAACGGTCAATGGTATATTCGGTATATAATGGTGACCAGGCACTAACAGATTTAATAGAAAAAATTTCTTTGTTAAAATAGTTTTACTAAAAAGTTTAATTGGTATAATCACAATACGTTATAATATAATCAATATTTTTTTAGTAAATCTGGCAGCAAGGTAGTGGCTAACAAGAGTATCATTAAATAGCAGGGAGGAAATATCAAATGACAAATTCTTATGGAAAATGTTATTTTTGTAAAAGAACTTTCAGTAAAAAAGGTATGACAAGGCATTTACAGTCATGCAGCAAAAGAAATAATATATTAGAAACATCTTCTGCAAATAAGAGTATTAAAAAAGTAAAAATTTTTCATATTATAGCTGAAAGAAACGATTATTTATCAGATTATTGGCTGCATATTGAAGCACCTGCTACTGCAACCCTTGAAGAATTAGATAATCTTCTTAGAGATGTATGGCTGGAATGTTGCGGACACCTAAGTCTGTTTAGAGTTGAAGACGACTTGTATTTTTCAGAACCTGATGAAAATTGGGAGCAGGAAGATATGAGAATAGAACTGAGCAATGTTCTTTCACTTAATAAAAAGTTCTACCATGAGTATGATTTTGGAAGTACTACATATTTAAAACTGAAAATTGTATCAGAAAATGATGGTGAGATGAAAGACAGCTCTATGAGAATCATTGCAAGAAATGATCCACCTCCAATAATGTGTTCTTATTGTGACAAGCCTGCCACGGAGATATGTACAGAATGTTTGTGGTCCGGGGAAGGGTGTCTATGTGATGATTGTGCCAAAAAACATAAATGCAGCAGAGAGATGTTTCTGCCTGTAGTTAATTCTCCACGTACCGGGGTATGCGGATATACAGGATAGTAAAATAATTTAGCTTATTCTTAATATAAATTTTTAATAGATTAAAAGTCATTATTGTGGCTGGTAAAAACAAAAATAAAATGGATATTGAATGGATAGAAGCCAAAAAGAAATGCAGGTTAAATGTGGAAACTGTACGGATGGCCAAAGAGTTGGGACTAAATCCGAAAAGTCTTATAAAAAATATTCCAAACAAGAGCCAAAGCTGGAAAAAACCAGTATATTTATGGATCCGGGAAATGTATCAAGAACGTAAGGATAAAAAAAGCCACAATGATTCATTTAAGGCAAGTATTCACTATAGAGGAAAATGAAAATAAAAGTTGAAGATATAAGAAGATTGAGTACGGAAAGTTCTTTTGAACGCGGAATGGATTATTACTACCAGGGCTGCGTTAGAGATTTGGAGCAATTTGGCAGCAGTATTACAGCTAATGTAGCAGGTACCATGGCTGAAATTAAAAGCATATAGCTTAAAAATTTCAAAATATACTTTTAGTATTCCAGTGTAGAAAGAGTGATAAAGAAGAATAGAAATCAAATTCTAAGAGAAGCTGCAGACGAGTTTACAAAAAAAGTGAGTAAGCTCTCAAGTCCCCTTGAAATTGCCATTGTGGGTTCTGTGGCTGGTAGTGACCCTTGTCCTAACGATCTTGATCTGGCTCTAATTGTAGATAATCTTGGTGAGATAGCAAAAATAGCTAAATATGCCAGACAGATGAGTAGTTTCTACCATAGCTGGGAGGTATTTTCTTCAAAGAGTATCCAGATAATATTCAAAATATTGCCCGAAAAAAACTCAGGATGCTAAATAACTCTTTTGATTTAAGTGACTTAAAAATACCTCCTTCAAATAGACTGGAAAAATTGAAAGGAGATCGTAATGGGACAATATAGTATAAGAACCAATAATCAGTGGCATATATGTTTTATATGGAGAAACAATGATTGCTATAATGTTTAAGATTACCGATTATCACTAAAACAATAGGAGGAAAAGCATAATGAAAAAACTAAAAAATATCCACCCCGGAGAGATTTTAGAAGAGGAATTTCTAAAGTCGTTAAATATTTCTGCCTACAGACTTGCAAAAGAAACACATTTGGATCAGACACGTATTTCTGAGATAATACATAAAAAAAGAGCAATAAATGCAGATACTGCCCTGAGGTTAGCCAAGTTCTTTGGAAACACCCCGCAGTTCTGGCTGGGCTTGCAAAATGATTATGATATAGAAGAGGAAAGGTCAGGTATTGATGCTGAATTAAAGAAAATCAAGCAATTACAGGTAGTATAACTTCTATATAATGTAATTGATAGAGGCGGTAAAAAATACAAGAAGTGCTGTCTTTAATTAAGCAGAAACATATTTGCTTTCAAATCTCTAATTTATTATCATAATTTTAATATCATTTTAAAATTAAATTTGGTCACATAATGATTTTTAAAAAGCTAATTAATAGTGTGTATTATGATGAAGTGTGGGCTGTGCTTGTTAAGGAATACAAGCTTAAAGATGATGCTTATGAAGTATATAAAAGTGTATTTGAGGAGCTAAAGATACTCAAGCCAAAACCCTGCAAACCACTAATTACTCTTGTTTTGGCAAAGATAGAAGATTACTTCGAGGCAGGTAAATTCATTTTTGAGGTGTTTGGCATAATAAAAGGTGATAAAAATCATTATGCACTTGAGATAACTTCCTGGAATGAATGGCTAAGCTTTAATGTTTT
>JAHILC010000190.1 GCA_018897225.1 Actinomycetota bacterium | reverse complement strand
TGAAGCTGCTATAAAAGTTACCCTTGACTGGTATATAAAAAATGGTGTTATAAGCAAGCCCCAGGATATAGAAGCAGTGGGCTTTAAATGCGTGCTCGGTGAGACAAATGGCGCTAACAAACTGACTCCTGAGATACTGGCAGAGATGCAGAGATATGCTTTTGTGGCTCCTTCTCATAATATCCCCTATATAGAATCCATAGGAATTTTCAGCAATATTTTAAATGTACCAATGGTTGGGGTTTTCGAGCCTTCGTTCCATTATTCAATTCCGGAATTCAGGCGAAACATTGGTTTTCCATGGGACTGGTATGAAAAGCTTGGGATAAAGAAATTTGGATTCCATGGTTCTTCGCACAGGTACCTATCGGCAATGGCTTTCAAACTAATGGGAACCGAAAACATTAAGCTGCTGACAGTTCATCTTGGCGGCAGCAGTTCAATATGCGCTGTAAAGAATGGAAAATCAATCGATACCAGCATGAGTTTTTCTCCAAATTCCGGACTATTGCAGGGCACAAGAGTTGGAGATATTGATGGTTATGGATTGCTTTTTGCCATGAAAGAGCTTGGGCTTTCCATAGATCAAGCCCAGGACGAGCTAACTAAAAATTCAGGTCTTAGGGGAATTGCAGGAATTGGAACAGAAGATTTCAGGGATATCCTTACTGCTGTTGAAAGCGGAAACAGGAGGGCTAAGATTGCTGTGGAATTGTATATAGACGGAATAAGGAAATATATTGGAGCTTTAGGCACAGTAATGGGCGGGATTGACACTATAGTATTTGGCGGCGGCATTGGTGAAAAAAGCGATTACGCAAGGCAGAGAATCCTTGAAAATATGGAATATATGGGCGTCAAGATAGATCTGCAGAAAAACAAGGAAATTGGCGGTAATCAGGGGCTCATATCCTCTGATTATTCAATTGAATCCAGAGCAAAAGTATTTGTTGTCCCCACAAACGAAGAAATTGTTGTAGCATATTTTACCAGGAAAGTTGTTGAAGAGGGAAGAGACTTAACACCGGAAGAGATGCTATTCAGGTTATAGATGCTACTGAAGGTTATAGAATTTTAATATGTTAAAACAGCCTTACTATTTACACATGTGATAATAGTACGATTTATAACTGGTTTTAAAAATTTTCACTATATGCTTTTAATCTATTTAGTGTTTCTGTTCTGCCCAGGATTTCCATTGTTCCAAAAAGCGGCGGGCTTACTTTTGCTCCCCAGAGTGCAATCCTTACCACTTCAGCAACTTTTCTTAAATTAATTCCCAGCTTGTCGGCAATTTTTTTGAGCTCTGGTTCAATCAATGATGATTTAAAAGTTATTGATGTTGTTTGGTTGTCGCTAAAAGCCTCTAATACGGTAATTGTGTTATTTAGAATATTTGCAGCTTCGGATTTTTCATTTTCAAAAAAGTTTTTAATTTCCTCGGCATACCGTACTTTATAGAAGAAAGGTGATATAAGTTCGCAGGCTTCCTTTATGGTTCTCATTCTCTCCTTTATCAGTGGAATGATTTTCTCAATTTTGGCCATATTAATTCCAGAAACAATATCAGTATTTTTTTGAGGGGCTGACTTTATAAGTCTTCCATAAATCAGCTTGCTTAAAATTTTATCATCAGTATTTCTGATGTAGCCGCCATTAAGCCATAGGAGCTTTTCATAATCGAATTTTGCAGGCTTTTTGTTTATATCTTCCAGGCTGAATTTGGCAACCAACTCTTCCAGTGAAAAAATTGTTGTTTTTTCATCATATGCCCAGCCCAGCAGGGCAAGATAGTTTTGTATTGCTTCTGGCAGGAAGCCCTCATCCCTGTATGCTTCAATAGAGATAGAACCATGCCGCTTGCTTAATTTCTGCCCATCGCTTCCCAAAATCATTGGTAAATGGACAAATCTTGGAAGCTCGGAATTTAAAGCATCATAAATTAACAGTTGCTTTGGAGTGTTTGAAAGATGATCTTCACCCCTGATGACATGTGTTATTTTCATTTGTATATCATCGATAGCAACCGAGAAGTTGTATGTTGGCAAGCCATTTGATCTTATTATTATGAAATCTTCAACAATTTTGCTGTTAACGCTTATTTTGCCATATGCAATATCCGTAAAATTAATTTCCCTGTCATCAGGAACCAAAAGTCTAATTGTATAATTTCTGCCATACTGTAGGTTATTTGCGATATCTTCATCAGTAAGTTTTAAGCATTCTCTGTCATACTTTAAAAAGTCGCTGCCTTTGTCTTTTGTAGAAGCTTTTCTTTTTTCTTCAAGCTTATCAGGACTGCAAAAACATCTGTAAGCCCTTTTTTCTGCAATCAATTTTTGGGCATACTGGTTATATATTTCTTTTCTCAAAGATTGCCTGTAGGGAGCAAAAATACCGCCAATATCGGGGCCTTCATCCCAGGTTATTCCCAGCCATTTCAATGAATCCATGATTAGGTCTATCGTATCTTCCTTGTGGCGCTCGATATCTGTATCTTCAATTCGCAAAACAAAAACGCCGCTCATTTTTTTTGCAAAAAGCCAGTTAAAAAATGCAGTTCTTGCACTTCCTATATGCAAAAAACCTGTAGGGCTTGGTGCAAATCTTACCCTGATATTTTCATTCTTCATATTATTTCAGTCCTTGAATCCTTAAAATAAAATTGTTTTGTATAATAATTGCTTAGTATATTTTACGCTAAATGTTGTAAAATTATAAATATAAAATTATAAATTGATTTAAGTTATAAATACATTTAAAATTTAAACATTAAATTTTTGTTGAATTATTTAATCTGTAAGGACTTGAATTTGGCTAACCAAAAAGACACGCTCATAAGTATTATAGAATCCATCAGTAAAAATCTGATCGAAGCCGAAAATATATTAACTGATCTTGACTCGCCTGCAGGAGACGCAGACTGCGGGTCTGGAATCAGGAGAGGATTTGAGGCTGTGGCAAAAATAATCCCCGAGCTTGGCCAGATGGAACTTGGAGATATTTTAAAAAAGGTTGGATTTACGCTGGCTTATACGATTGGTGGAACTTCAGGTGCAATGCTTGGTACAGGATTTATTGAGACCGGCAAATCAATTGGAGATAAAAAAGAGCCAGATGCTAAAGATTGGGTTACAGCCCTGGAAAACGCTCTTGCTGTCATCAAGAGACGGGGTGGAAATACTCAAATTGGCGATAAGACTCTGGTTGATTCTCTGGAACCTGCAATAATGGCTATGAAGAATCTGGTTGGCAGCCAGATAAATATGTTTTCAATTATTGAAGCTGCTGTTGCTGCAGCAAAAGCAGGCTCTGAGCAAACAATTGAAATGGTCGCAAGAAAGGGCAGGGCATCTTATCTGGGCCAAAGAAGCAAAGGTCACAGGGATCCTGGCTCGCTTGTTATTG
>JAHILC010000189.1 GCA_018897225.1 Actinomycetota bacterium | reverse complement strand
TTGGATTGCAAACTCGTCCATTTCACATCTGCCTTATATGCAGTTTCTGTTCGTCGGTGCAGGACTTTGCCTACAGCTTCCTTCAGATTCCACCTCGCGATGGACACCCTTGCTATTGGCTAATGATTCCCACTACCAAGCTCATAGCGGACTTTCACCGCCAAGTTATTGCCCATGTCGGGCGAACAACAAGTAGGAGGCTACCCAAATAATGAGTAGCCTCTACTCGTTTTTTTAAACTCAGTAAAAATCTTGCCCTATAGTTTGAAATTATGTACCAAATGCTGAGTTTCCTGTAGAATCCATAATCTCTTTGGCTATCTGTTCCAGATTCTCGGGTGTTACAAGCTTTACTTCAGCGGGAATTTCAACATTTTCATATGACTTTCCGTCTACAAGGATTTCCTTTAATGTTTCAACTGCTTTGTAGCCGATAACATATGGCTGCTGCAGAACAGTTGCTGCCAGAATTCCATCTTTGATTGCATTGAACTCTTCAGGGTCGCCGTTGTAACCTACAACCTTAATATCCAAGTTCTGAGATTTTACAAAATTTGCAGCTCCTACTGCTTCTCGTCCTGATGTGAAGAATGCGCCTGCAATATCAGGAGCAGCTGACAAGATCTGCTGCATGGTATCATATCCGCCTTCTGCTGAAGGACTCTGAACTATAATCTCTGACTTGATAGTGTAGCCAAGTTCATCACATTTAGCCTTAAAACCTTCACCTCTTTGCCTTGCATATGTCCACTGTGGCTTCAAATTACCAAGACCGAATGGTATTGCTTTGTCAGTAATTAACTTTGAAAGAAATTCTGCGGCTAGTTGTCCACCCTGAAAGTTGTTTGAAATGATAAGAGCATTAACCGGACCTGATTTACCAATATCTGCACAAACTACCGGTATACCTGCATCTCTTGCTTTTTGAACAGCTGGACCCATGGCTCCCGGGTCAACAGGTGTAGAAACAATACCACTTACTTTCTGGTTAACAAGCGTAGTCATATCCTGAACCATCTGTGTAGCATCGCTCTTCTGATCAAGCATTACGTACTTAAACCCAAAGGCTTTGCAGGCGTCCTTAACACCTTTCTCCACATTCTGGAAGAACGTGAATTCCATTGTCCAAAGCGAGAAGCCAATGGTTACTTCTTCAGGTTTTAGCAGCTTCTTTGTGGTAGCGGCCTCTGTTCCAGTCTTACAGCCAGCAATCGTAAAGGTGATTATGAGCGCAATTGCCAGTGCAGCGTAAAGCACTATCTTCATATACCTTTTCACTTTTTACCCCCCTTTTTTTTGTTTTCATTGTCCATTTTTAGCAAAAAATTGTGTAAATACTTTTCTAAATATATTTATATAAAAAAGGCATTCTCAATAAATTCAAAATTAAATTATTGAGTTTGTCCAATTAACCAGAATTTCAACTTATTAAGAGATACTGCAAAGATAAGAACTAGCCCGGTAGCAACCTGCTGCCAGTAACTATTAACCTGTGCATTGCTCATACCTGTTTTAAGAAAAATAATTATAAGAGCAGCAAGAAGAGAGCCGCCAAGGCTGCCACTTCCACCAGAAAGCGCAGTTCCTCCTAAAACCACTGCAGTAATAACCTGAAATTCCCAACCATCACCCATCATTCCAGGATTGGCAGCGCCTAGCATGGATGCATTTATAACTGCAGCAATTCCTACAAATAATCCGATCAGTGTGAAAACCAGAATTTTAATATTATCGACATTTATTCCTGATAGTGTAGCAGCTCTGCTGTTTGTTCCAACTGCAATTATATATCTTCCGACCGGTGATTTTTTTAACAATAAATAAGCAATTCCGTAACACACTGCCATTATATAAATTGGTATAGGAAGACCCAAAAATGTCTTATTGCCAATAGAAATCCAGAATCTGTCCTGAATATATTGTGGAGTATTATTTGTATAGATATAAGCAATTGCCCTGAAAACAAATAACATGCCAAGAGTTGTAATAAATGCGGGAATTTTTAGTTTGGTTACAAAAACTCCGTTAATAAAACCGAGAAATAGAGCAACAATGATGGTAACTATTACACCGCCCACACCACTTATTCTGGGGGCAAGAGAAGCGCCAAGCACGCCCGCAAGAGCAAGCATTGATCCGACTGAGATATCAAAGTTTCCAGTCATAATACAAAAAGTCATCCCTATAGCGCCAATTCCTACAAAGCTTGAGAATCTTATCATATCACGCAGGTTGACCCATGTGAAATAAACTCCAGGAATTAAAAATGAAAATAATCCAAAAATAACTAAAAGAATTATAATAAGTCCAAAACTTCCAATGAAATTTCCCGCTTTTTGTTTAGAAGTGAGCCCTACTTTAGATTCATCCATCATTAAATTCTTATCCCCTTTACTTTTGCACTTTCAAGATATCTTATTCTTAAACCGTTCACAAATAAGGCGAACAATAAAACTAGTCCCACTGACAGGAACTGATAAAAAATTTGAACATTTAACAAATTAAGACCATAGTAAATCATTGAAATAAAAATACCTGCAAAAAAGGTGCCTATGAGATTTCCCTTACCCCCTGCAAGGCTGGTGCCGCCAAGTATTGCTATTGTAAGTACATTCAATGTAAAACCGGGGGCCATTGTTGGAATTCCTATAAGGGTTTGCGAAGTTCTAATTACCCCTACAATGCTGGCAGTAAATGCAACTAGCACATAAACCAGTGTTTTAATAATGGTTACATTTAAACCTGACATTCTTGCAGCTTGTTCATTAGAGCCAACAGCAGCTATATGCCTCCCAAAGGTTGTCTGATTCAACAAGAGATAAAATACTATAAATATTACAACCATATAAATAATTGGAGTCGGAATAATATTAAAAACTTTTGAAGCTCCTATTGTCATAAAGGACTTTTGAGCAATTACCACCTGCCTGCCTCCGGTTATTAATAAAGAAGTTCCCCTTAAGATTACCTGCATTGCCAGGGTCATAATTAATGGGCTTATTCCTACTTTTGTTATTAATACGCCATTTATCATTCCAACAAAACAGCTTGCAAGGATTGCTATTATTATTGAAAGCGTAAAACCCATTTGCGGTATCAACATTGCTAAAATTACACTTGTAAGACCCATAACTGCTTCCACAGAGAGATCAAACCCACCGCTGGTAAGTGCCAGTGTCATTCCAACAGCAATTATTGCGCCATAACTCCCCTGCATTATGATTCCAAGGATTGTATCCATATTCCTAAAATTAGGGCTTACTATTGTAAGGAAAATACTTGCCGCAACAATCAATATAAATATTCCTATTTTTTCATACAGTTTTAAAAACTTTACCATACCGTAAATCCTTTACTGCTTAATTGTTGGCATAGCTCAACTTACCAATTTCTGCAGCTACAAGTTTTTCTTCATTCATGTTTTCCCTGTTAAACTCTGCAACAAGCTTTCCTTTGTATAGCACAAGGCACCTGTCAGTTAAGTTGACAAGTTCAAGCAGTTCTGAAGATGTCATAATTATGGAAATTCCCCTGTTTGCCAGTTCGACCATAATCTTATGAATTTCTGCTTTAGCGCCAACATCTATTCCTCTTGTGGGTTCAAGTAAAATAAGCACTTTACAATTACTTACAAGAGTTCTTCCCATAACAACTTTTTGCTGGTTGCCACCACTTAAATAAATTATTCTCTGGTTTATGTTTGCATACTTAATATCCAGTTCTTTTGCTATCTTATTGAATACATCTAATTCCTTTTTTTGTCTTATAAATATGCCTTTAAAGAAAGTCAGGAACTTAATAATAATAATAGAAATATTCTGTAAAACAGACATATCATTAAGCAGGCCTTCGCCTTTTCTATCTTCGGTTACATAACCAATTCCCAATTTAATTGCTTCAGATGCATTTTTAATATCAACAGGCTTTCCTTCAAAAAAAACTTCCCCTTCCGTTTTTTGAGCAGCCCCATAAAGAGACCTTAAAAGATGGTGAATTCCGGAGCCTAAAACACCGGCAAAACCCAAAATCTCGCCCTTATATAATTTAAAATTTACATTATGAATGTAGTCTGCAATATTATAATTTTTAACTTCTATCACGATATCTCTATCAGTTGTTTTCTCCTTCTTACCCGCAAAATAATCATTAACTATTTTTCCTACCATCAGGGAAATAATTTCATCCTGATTTGTTTCGGATGTTTTCTTAGTTTCAATCCTTTTCCCGTCTCTTAAAACAGTAATCCTGTCAGATAATCTGAATGCTTCATCAAGACGATGGGATATATAAACAATGGAAACGCCTTTTTTCCTTAATTCTTCAATAATTGAAAAAAGTTTTACCACTTCTTTTTCAGTTAAAGTGGCTGTTGGCTCGTCCATAATAATCAATCTGGCATCCATCGAAAGTGATTTTGCAATTTCAACCATTTGCTTTTCAGCTACTGATAGGTCAGATATAAATTTACGAGGATTAATATCTATATCAAGTTTCTTTAAAATTTCTGCAGCGTCATTATTTAACTTATTCCAATTTATAAAGGATTTTCCTATTTTCGGTTCTCTACCTATAAAAATATTTTCAGCTACAGAAAGATCGGGTATCAGGTTAAACTCCTGGTAAATAACAGCCATTTTCAAATGCTGTGCCATAGATGTACTTGAAATGGATATTTTTTCCCCTTCAATAAAAATTTCACCACCGTCTGGTTGATATGCACCGCCGAGTATCTTAATAAGTGTGCTTTTACCAGCGCCATTTTCCCCAACCAGTGCGTGCACTTCCCCATATCTTACATCAAAATCAACATTTTCCAGCGCAACTACTCCAGGAAATATTTTTCTTATGTTTTTTAATTCTATAAAAACGTTTTTCTCGTTCATTATAACAATTACTTACCTAACATATTGTACAAATCTATAAAATCATTGGGTTAACATTGGCCTGGGTTTTCTTTTAAATCCAGTTAAAAGTTTTTTCTTTTCTGATTCCCCTCTTAAAGGTAAAATAGAATTAGAAGCTACCATAAAAGACGCTTTTTAAAGTTTTTATAATAATTATAAATATTATAACTTAATTTCTTATTTTGTAAAAATTAATTTTTTGATAAAGCCACAGGCATGTTGCTATCAGTCACTGGCGCGCCTGAGAGGATTCGAACCTCCGACCTTTGGTTTCGTAGACCATCGCTCTATCCACTGAGCTACAGGCGCTTAAGCTATTTGAAAAAAATTTACTGAAGATGTTTAATATTAAATCCAGAAGTAAGTCTATCGCTGGCGGAGGGGGAGGGATTTGGTCTTTCGTCTTGCCGTATTCAATATCTTTATGGCGGAGGGGGAGGGATTTGAACCCCCGGAGGGAAAACCCTCAACGGTTTTCAAGACCGCCGCATTCAACCACTCTGCCACCCCTCCAGGAGAAGAATTATATCAAAAACTATTTCTTTCTGGAAATAATTTTTAAACCGCCCATGTAATGCACAAGCTTATCAGGAATGACAATATTTCCATCTTGGTCCTGATAATTTTCCATTATTGCCATAATAGTTCTACCGACTGCACACGCAGTGCTATTCATGGTATGAACAAAGCCTTTTTTATCTCCATCCTTGAACTTAATGTTTAATCTTCTTGCCTGGAATTCTGTGTCATTGCTGCATGATGCAATCTCCCGATAGGTATTCTGGCCTGGCATCCAGACTTCCAGGTCATATTTTTTAGCATTTGGGGTACCTAGATCACCTGTGCACATGTTCATGAGCCTGTAATGTAACCCTAGACCTTTTACAATTTCTTCAAGAGTTTCTCGTAAATACTCATAAGATTGCCAGGATTTTCCAGGACTGGCGAAAATAAACATCTCAATCTTGTCGAACTGGTGAACACGGAATAATCCTCCCATGTCTTTTCCGTAACTCCCGGCTTCCCTTCTGAAACAAGTTGAGTATGCAGCATACTTTAATGGCAGTCTTGCTGCATCAATTGTTTCATCACTGTGAAAAGCACATAATGGAACTTCTGCTGTTCCGATTAAAAACAAATCATCAAGCTCTGTCTTGTAATATTGAGTCGCCTCTGCAGGAAAAAATCCGGTTCCATACATTGTTCTTTCTTTTACGAGAACGGGCGGGATCAAAGGAATATGGCCTTTGCCAATTAACAAATTCATTACATATTGCACAAGGGCAAACTGCAGTAAAACTACCTCATTTTTCAAAAAAACAAACCTGGCGCCTGAAATTTTAGAAGCACGTTCCTCATCAATAAGATCCAAGCCAACTCCAAGCTCGACATGGTTTTTGACCTTAAAATCAAATTCCGGTTTATTTCCAACAAAATATAGGGTAATATTGCCACTTTCATCTTTACCAATAGGTACTGATGGATGAGTGATGTTGGGATAACCTGCAAGATTTGTAAAAAATCTTCTATCAAGCTCTTCAAACTGACTTTCAAGACTGCTTAAATCCTCATTTAAGCTCTTCATTTTATTTATCATCTTTTCCTTTTCTGTGCCGGCAATTTTCGGAATCAGCTTAGAGGCCTCATTCTTTTTTGCTCTTATGTCATCAATCCTGACAATCAAGCTCCTTCTTTCAGTATCAAGCCTTACATCAGCACGGACATCAATTTTCATGCCTCTATTTTTTATTTCTTCTTCTATTATTTCAGGATTTTTTCTAAGTAGTTCCAGATCAATCACTTGTCAAGCCTCCTTTCGAAACAGGATAAGAACCTAATATTTTAACTAGATAAACTTTGTTTCTCAGGCTTTCAATCGCTTCGTAAATTGTTTTATCGTGTATATGCCCTTCCATGTCAATCATGAATACATAGTCGCCTAAATCCTTTTTAGCCGGCCTTGATTCAAGCCTTGTCAAATTAATATTTCTCTTAGCAAATTCCTTAAGTATATTAAATAAGCTTCCCGGCTTGTCTTTTTTTAAAAAACAAACTATTGAAGTCTTGTCGTTTCCTGTCTTAGGCGGAATAATATTCCCGATAATAACAAATCTTGTTTTATTTTCCTTATTATCTTCTATATCTCTGGAAAGGATTTCCAGATCATATATGCCTGCAGCTATTTTTGTACCTATTGCAGCAGTGTCACTTTCGGAACCGAGTAGCTTTTTCACTGCTTCTGCAGTGCTGTTTGCGGCTATAATTTCACAATCGCTGCATTTACTTGCTAAAAATATCCTGCACTGGGCTGTAGCATGCGGGTGTGATAATATCTTTTTTACATTTTTTATTTTTGTTCCTTTTTTACCAATAAGATGATGCTTGATCGGGATAGTAATTTCACCAATTATTTTTGCATCACTTTCAAATGTTAGTATATCCTGAGTAATATTTACAGAACCTTCAATTGAGTTTTCTATTGGGACAACACCTTGCCATACCTCTCCCCTGTCAACACTTTTAATTACGTCCTGAATTGTTGAAATAGGCATTTTTTCATATTCTTTTAAGTCCTTTATATATTTGATCAATGCTTCTTCCGTGAAAGTTCCTTCAGGCCCTAAAAAAGCTATTTTTTTATTATCCATATTTATAATTTCCCAAATTTTAAAAAAACTTTAAAGGATTAAATAAATCATAAAATTAATTTTTAGTCAAAAAATATAAGTCTATTTTACAACACTATTTTTCCATCATAAATTTAAAAATCGCAGTATTATTGGCCATAAACACTTCTTCCGGAACTGGTCCAGCATCAATCTTGACTTCACATTTCTTTCCGGGATAAGCCTTAAATCCTGAAATTGTAACAGATTTTTTTTCCGAAGGATTAATGGTTTTTATAGTATAGGTCTTTTCTTCTGCCTTGCTGATGCCTTCAACGCTGTAGCTCATTTTCACCAGTACATCATTTTCAACCATGTTTCCCTGGTTTTCAATGCTTATTGTCACGTTGATATCAGAGCCCTTTTTTATGATCAAATACTCGCCCTGCTCATTTAAGATTTGCGGATTGAAAACTATATCCTGGCTTATAATTGCAACGCCTCTTCTTTGGGCAGTATTTGTAACTGTTTTAATTTCAGATAACAAGTTGTTTACATTGCCAATATTTATCAGGTTCCTGTCCTGCAAAATAGAAGAATCAATTATAGTCAGGTTATTGACTCCGAGCTTTTCGCCCGATTTTTTTAATTCTTCCTGAAAATACTTGTAGATTTCATCGCTTATATACATATTCAGGAAAGAATTTACTATTTGTGTAGTCGAGTTTTCAACATCAGTATCGCCAAATATGTTTGAAAGCGCT
>JAHILC010000188.1 GCA_018897225.1 Actinomycetota bacterium | reverse complement strand
TGCTTTCAACACTTATTTTACCTGATGAAGGCAGCATAGATATTAATGGTTATGATGTTGTGCGTGATGCAGAGAAGATTAGAAGTAATATTGGTGTTCTTGCAG
The DNA here is from genome assembly GCA_018897225.1 of Actinomycetota bacterium. Classification (GTDB taxonomy): domain Bacteria; phylum Actinomycetota; class Humimicrobiia; order Humimicrobiales; family Humimicrobiaceae; genus JAHILC01. Next base: position 5,090 of record JAHILC010000188.1, on the reverse strand, counting down.
GAGAGTTCACAAGAGCACTATATTGGCGTTTATCTGGAAGGGAAAACCTAAAATTTTTTGCTAATCTGAGAAACATGTGGGATGCATCTCAAAGAATAAATGAACTCATAGAACTTTTTGGTTTGAAGAAACAGGAAAATGAACTAATCATGAAATATTCCACAGGTATGAAGCATAAGCTTGCACTTGCTGTTGCATTACTTAATGATCCTCCAATACTGTTTTTGGATGAACCACTCACAGGTATTGATCCTATAACAAGTTTTCAGTTAAAAAACCTGATAAAAAACAAATTCAGGGATAAAACCATTATTTGGGCGTCGCATAATCTTTATGAGATTGAGGAGATGTGTGATAGGATAGCATTGATAAACAATGGGAAGATTGTTTTGGAAGGCTCACCAGAGGAACTAAAGAAAAAACCTTGGGATTATGAAAAAATTGTTATTGTCTCAGACAATCCAAATGCATTTACTAATATTAATGATGCAAAAATAAAAAATAATGTTGCTGAAATAAAAACAAAAGACGTTACCAACACCTTGTTAGAGGTTTCAGATATTGTTCAAAAAAAGAATATCAAGGTTGGGGAAATAAAAACCTTAAGACCAACGCTTGAGGAAATATTCATGGCAGGTGTAAAAAAATGATGATGGATGAGATTAGAAAGGTTGGTGTGTTCATAAAAAGGGATTTCAGAATGCTGTTTACATACAAACTTGCGCTTTCTACATCATTTCTTGGTATATTTTTTAATCTTTTCTATTTGGTATTGTTTGGTAGTATGTTTGGTAGAAGAGAATTGTCTGCTCTTGCTCCTTATGGTGGTGATTTTATTTCCTATATTATTGTTGGTTCTATTGGTTGGGGGTTTCTATGGGGAATAATGGGTTCGACATCAGGTGCGTTGCGTTCTGAGATGATGAGAGGCACATTGGAATCAATACTTCTTACTTCAACAAGGGTTTCTACAATAATGATTGCTTATACTATTTTTGGATGCTTGTTTGGTCTGCTTTCCATAGGCCTTCTTATTTCTGTAGGTTTTCTCTGTTTTGGTGTTTCATTTGGAGCTGCTACTGTTTATACTTTTATCATCATGTTTCTTTCAGCATTGTTGATGATGGGTTTTGGTATGATATTTGGAGGATTAACAATCTGGGTAAAAAACATAGGAACACTTGCCATACTAACACAAAATATTGCTATGTTCTTTTGTGGTGTGTATTTCCCAATAACTGTCCTACCAGAATATTTACAACCAATAGCAAAATATGTTCCTTTTTATTATTCTATTGAAGGATTAAGAAAATCACTTATACCAACCACACCAGAATCAGAAATAATAAAATACGTAATTATCCTATTAGTTTTGTCTATAGCATTTATCCTTATAGGATTATATATCCTGCACAAGGGATTAAACAAAGCAAAAAAAGACGGGAGTTTAGTGTTCTACTGAAAAAGTGAATCCTTATAATGTATAGAGCAAGGAAAACTACAACCCTCTGGATTGCAGATGAATTACTCTAAAAATGAATAAATAAGATTTTTAGTTATAGAGATAGATATCTAACACTGGGGGGTTAGATATCCTCCGCAAATAGAAACAAGAACTCATATACGAACTAATATAGAAAATATGGAGGAATAAAAATGGCGTACTATATAGGTATGTACCAGAGTACATGGTTCAAAATCAAAGACTACAATGGGTTCATACAGTGCCTATAAAAAGTGGTATTTGATGATATAAACATAGACAGGGATGAAAAGGACAAAAACAAATAATAATATATGGGTACTCACCAATCCCCAGCCTTCAGAAAACACTATTCACAATGGATAATCCGCACATAAATGGGACTGAAGGGTTCTTTATTCTTGAAAGCTCAGTATGATACTGAGCCTAGGAAAATATTGGGGTTGTATAAGGCGCGGGATAAAGCAGAGAAATTTATCAGATCTCTTAAAGAAGGGTTTGGAGTTAAAGCCTATAATATAACTTGAAAACGCATAAAAATTTCATCGCGAGATTTTAGCCAATTTTAGAACGATTTGTGCAATAAAACTATCATAGCAGCGCGTTAATAAAGTAGAGATCCCCACAAACCCCCCTCTCTTCATGCACTAATTTAAAATCATTCTTCGTGAGAAATTTTATGAGTTCTTTCCGTAATTCTTTACTGTGATATTCCACCACAATCTTTCTAATATTTCTAACAAAATTTTTTGCTGATATCAAAATTTCCATCTCATCGCCTTCAACATCTAATTTTAGTATATCTATAGTTTTAAGTTCATATTCTTGGCATAATTTGCATAGAGTAATTCCCCAAACAATTATCTTTTTTATTCTACTTTCTTCTAACCACGGTCTCTTTTGTATATTCCTACTACCAATTGCACTTATTTCGTCTACGAGCTCAAAAGATGTTTTCCCACATTTATGACCGAGCATCTTATTTATGAGTTGCACATTTTTTAGTTTATTTGTATCGATATTTTTTTTCAATATCTTAAATGCTAATGGGTTTGGTTCAATAGCCAATACCCTACATTTGGGGTTATTTTGCTTGATTTTTAAAGTATAATAACCCTCATTTGCCCCTGCATCAACTATTACCTTATCTGTCTCACCACAAAATTCTTGGTGAAGCATATGACGATTATACTTGAAAATTTCAGTGTATGTATCCATTGAAGAACATCCCCCTCCTTCCCGCAACCAGATTTTATATCCCCCAATGTTCAGTTGGATATGACGCTTACTCTTAAAAATTCGCCCTTCACTCATTACTGATTTCCATTTTTTCTCAAACGCATTGATTCTCTTTATAGTTATCTCGTTTTTCGCATGTTTTTTTAGCCACTGAAAATCTGCTTCATCTTTCACAGTCTAGCCCCGTCTTTTCTTTCATTAACATACGATAGGTTGTCGTATAGGTGTCAATTTCTGCACAACACTTACTCATAGGTCTATTAAGTCTAAAATATTTTAAGTATGGATGATTTTCCCAAATCTCACTAATTTCTGAGAATAGAACATCGCCTAGGGGTAATGGCATAGCTAAACATGGACAGATGTCTCCATTTGGTATCATGGTGAGAGATGTGATACCAGCTGAGCGACGTACTTCTTTGCGCTCCGTGAATCTTGCATCCCACCGAGTACTACTTATGTGAAGTTGTACCTGATTGCAACGGGCATATTCTTCTGCTTTTTCGAGTGCAGGAAACATGATTTCACAAGGAACACGCATTGTTTCCTCCGCTCGACCAGTGATTATCAAGAATTTTCTTTGCATCCTCTAATGAGCACTCATCTCTTGGAAGGAATCCATCCATATAATAAGGGTAAAATAAGTTGCATTTTGTTGTGATATTCCATTCAATTTCGATCGGCATAGAATAAACTCTCATTTCTACACTTCCTCTCTCGGACCTAACCAGCAAAAGGGATCCTCAGCTAAAAAATCTCCTGTAAGTAAATATGCAACCGCGCGGCATCCCCCACCACACTTATACCTATACCCACAAATTTTGCATTTACCCTTTAATTCTCGAATTTCCCGCCATATCTTCATCTCTCTCGCGTTGTTCCAGATATCTGAAAGGGTTTGTTCTCTTACATTTCCAGCATACATTAGAGGGTCACTAAGACAACCACAGGCTGATACAAAACCTTCTGGTGAAATGTTACACCAAGATATTCCTGCCCCACACCCATGACACAACGGTTCATTTGGCTTATTTTCTATATTATTTCCAAATGCTATATACGGAACCATACACGGAAAGTGAATGGAAAAGTCGTTTTCTAATTCTATTTTTTTCTTCCAGGCGTTTGAGTATACTTCTTTTAGTTCATTTTTGGTTAATTGAAATTTATCAAAATTGGTGGCACCGCGTCCCTCGGGTATCAGTCCCTCCAATTTAATTCCCTTACAGCCTAATGTACGAACAAAGTCTATTAGATTTAGGATGTCATCTTTGTTTTGTTTAAGTAAAACGCATGCCACCATCACAGGAATTTTTTGCTCCGTCAGATTATTAATTCCCTCAACAATTTTTAAAAAAGTTCCTTCACCTCGGACTGCGTCGTTAATTTTTGGTGTGTTCCCATCAAGACTTACTTGTACCCCTCTTATACCTACTTTCTTAATCGCCGCAGCTTTTGCTTTATCTACAAGTGTGCCATTCGTTCCTAGAGTTGTTAATAAGCCTTTAGTTGCTGCCCTCTCTGCAAGCATAAAAAAGTCCTCTCTAACTAAGGGCTCTCCGCCTGAAAATGATAGCATAAAAACTTTTCCAGAGGAGAGGGAATCAACAAGCCTAAGAGCTTCTGAGGTACTAAGTTCATTCTTGGCGGGTTTTGGGGTCGGTAAGAGACAAAATTTGCACCTGAGATTACACCCATAGGTAATGTCCCATGTAACCTTATACGGCATGGATAATTTTCTCATACTACCACACCAAACCGTCTTTTCGTAAACGAGAAACTACGTTTTTGACATCTGACATCGCTTCTTCCTTTTTTATTCCATATTTTTCAGCGATATGTCTTCCTATCTCATCTTCTGTATAATTACCACTGCACATCTTAAGTATTTCAAAAGCCGTATTATTAAATTCATATATTTTCCCTTTCTCCGAATGAAGCAAAGATTTGTCTAAATCTCTGATGATTAGTTCATTTATCAATTTTGGCCGATTTTTATTTATCTCCATTCTATCACCTATTAAATGAATACAGCAACAGTATTTAAAACTGTTTGTCAACTAAAGTCCAAAAAATGGAAAAAGGTAAAGATAAAGTGTAGTTCTGTAGTTTTTTGGATTATCTGATAGACATCATTTTACTCATGCACACTGCCAGATCAAGTCCAATGTAATCCGGCTTTATGTAATGCGGCTTTTCATACAGTTCCATTTTTTCACCTCTTTTAATTTGCTCACCCTGTTCATAGCCGGCGAGTAATGATGCCGCTCAAATCCTTAACGGATGAAAGGGAGAGTGCATTCTCACCTTATAAAGATTTCGTTTATTGAATTTCAATATGCATTAAGAAGTTCTAAAACGTATTATG
>JAHILC010000187.1 GCA_018897225.1 Actinomycetota bacterium | reverse complement strand
CAGGCATTCCTCCGATAACAGAATATAACTTTATAAAAGAAAGTATATGTTCATGGATAACTTTGGAGGGCAAATTATTTTGACTTAGATTTTCAATCATATTTCTTATTTTTACCTCTCCGATTGCATCAAGAAATTCTAGAAAAGAAAGTGGTTTTAAATAAACATATTGTATTCTGCCTACAGGCATTTTAAAATTTTCCTGAGATAGAGCAAACTCCAGCAATGATCCTGCTCCGATAACATGAAGATCTGGAAATTGTTCATAAAAATACCTTAATGAAACTATAGCGTTAGGGCATTCCTGAATCTCATCTAAAAATAATAAAGTTTTACCTGGAGTAATATCAGAATTTGAAAGAATAGAAATAGATGCAATGATTTTTTTTGGATTTAATGTATCAAAACATGCTTTATATTTAGGGTTTTGTTCAAAATTGATTTCTACAAGGTTTTCAAAAGCTTCTTTTGCAAATTTCTTTATTGAATAGGATTTACCAACTTGCCTTGCACCTCTAACCAAAAGCGGATATCTTCTTTTTTCATCCTTCCATTTCTTTAATACTTTCTCAACATCTCTTTTCATTTTTACCTCCGTTTAATACTTTAGGTCTATAAAAGGGAATTATAAGCAATAATTGCATAAAATACAAGTTTATTATCTTCATTGTTTGATTAATATACAAGGTATTTTTCTGGTAATAATAATACTTCTTAATTTTTATCCAAAATACCCGTTTTCCTGGCATCACTCTGGATTTAATGCATACTGCACAGATAAGATTTATCCCGAGGGTGTACTCAATCTATAGAAAATCTTGCAAGATATATAATAAGGGCATCATTTTGGCTAGGTGTGGTTAAGCTATATAAGTGAGGCCTCTAAGGTTATATAAATCTAAAACGGAAACGACACAAAAGAATTTAACATAGTAGATTTTATTGCAAGTGTATGCTCTCCTATCAACTAAGTACCCAGATGAAAAGCCAATTTATCAGTTACTATTAAAATAGATACTTGACATTATATCAGTTACTATTACAATAGTGACTGAATACTAAAATAATCTCATGGATAAATCTTATGGATAAAATTAAAATTGAACAATTTTATATTAAATGGCAAACAACTTTATCTCCAAGAATTGAAGGTTATATTTACGATGAAAATAGAAACCTTTTACCGACAAGATTTATATTTACAAAATTCAAAAAAGTTATTGAAAAATTCTTAAATAACTCACTTTCAGAAATAGAAAAAATAATTTTAATTCCAGGTATTAGGGGTATAGGTAAAAGTACTCTTTTGACTCAAACTTATGCAATAGAAAAATTTTTAAAATCCGAAGATAAAAGTATTCTGGAAAATATCGGTAAACTTGATGAAAGACTATATCTTGATGTCAGTCAACTGCATGCTGAGCAGATTTCTTTGCATGATTTTTTTAATTTTTATGAAGAAATAAATGGATTTTATTTTGAAAAGCCAAGTAAAAAAATTTTAATTCTTCTTGACGAAATTCATTTTGATGAGAATTGGGGCTTATTTCTCAAAAACATTTTTGACAGGACAAAGGGTCATAAAGATGTTTTAGTGATAGCCACCGGCTCTTCAGCGCTTCAAATTAACATGATAGCCGATCTTGGAAGAAGGTCCGATGTTTGGGAAATTTTTCCAATGACATTCAGTGAATACATGATATTAAAATATAGTAAATATCCTTCACCTGAATTGTCTGATTATCTTCGGGCCACACTGTTTAATTCTTTTAATGCTTCTGATGTTTTTGAAAGATTGCTGCAAAAGAAAAGCGAAATAGACAGATATTTTATTAATGAAATACCTCGTGACACAGAAAAAGATTTTTTTGAGTCCGGAAGTTTTCCTTCTGCCATAAAAATTGAAAACAAACAAAAGGCGCAAGAAAAAATAAAAAGCGTTATAGATGGCATTATTGCAAAAGATATTCTTAAATTAAAGAATTTTGAGACGCATACTGTTGCCAAAATTAGTGATTTGCTTTATCTCCTGGCGCAATCAGATTTGATAAGCTACAGTAAAATTCAGGAAGCTTTAAAAATCAACAGGGCAGAGACACTACAAAATCTTATTGAAGTTTTAATAATGAGTGGCATATTGGTAAAAATAAGAACCTATGGTACGTCATATGGAAGCACCAGAAAAACCCCAAAACTTTTTTTTATAACACCGTCTTTGAGATCGGCAATATTAAATAATAATTATACTTCAGGCTTAGAGGGTAAAAAACTGGAAGATTATTTTGTTTTGATGTTTCAAAAAATTTTAAAAGACAGCCAAACATTTGGAGTTCCGAAGCTTTCATATGATATAGCCGAAGGCGGTGCGGATTTTGTGCTGACATTAAAGGATAGAAGAAATATTGTTATTGAGATTGGTTTTAATAAAGAAGAAGTCAGACAGGTTCAAAACACAATGAAAAAGGTTAAAAGCCAATATGGTTTGGTTTTTGGCAGCAGTGAATTAGAATTAGTTAAAGATTATATTGTTAAGGTTCCACTAAAATTCCTATTACTTATTTGAGTACAAGGCAGTATATAGTTTCAGGGTTCATGACCAGAGCCTATTTTATTATCACCCTTATATCAAGCCCCCTGATTTTTTTCCATGAATGCCTCGTCTGCTTCACTGTCAGTGATAGTAGATTTTATTGCAAGTATATGTTCTCATATCCCCAATAAGAATGAACAGAAAGGAGACTGTTGCGGTAATATTGTAATAATTACTTGTACTATTAGTTAAACTAATGTATATTAAGTTAATGGTCATTAAGTTAAAGGTGGTTACCTTATGAAATTTTATGGAAGAGAAAAAGAAATATCATTAATAGAACACTTTTTTACCACTGTTAAGAATAAAGGTTCCAGAATACTTGTAATAACAGGGCGCAGAAGAATTGGCAAGACTCGTCTTGTTATTGAATCTGTAAAAAATGAGAATTACTTATATTTTTTTACAAAGAAAAAAAAGATTAATGAAATTGTATTGGAATGGTCTAATGAAATAAAAAACAAATACGGGGAAGTATTCTATGGAAATTTTGCTTCTTTTGAAGATTTGGTGAAATTTTTATTTGATTTTTCAAAGAAAAAGCCAGTTATCTTAATATTTGACGAAGTTCAGAATCTTTTATACTCAGACCCATCAGCATTCGGCACGTTTCAAAAAATATTTGATCTTAATAAAGAAAAATCTAATGTTTTACTAATTTTTCTTGGCTCTTCCTTTTCCTTAATGGAAAAAATATTTAAAAATTCAAAAGAACCTTTGTTTGGGAGAGCCTCAGAAATTATGCAGCTTTCATACCTGCCTTTAAAAATACAATTAGAGATTTTAAAAGACAATGGATTTGGTTCCGGAAAGAATTTACTTCATCTCTTTTCAATCTTTGACGGGATTCCTAAATATATTGAAGAGCTAATGGATCTTGGAAAGAAAAATTTTGATGAAAGCATTCGTAGGCTTATAACCGAAAGAGATTTTCTATGGGAAGAAGGAGAAAATTTATTGAAAGAGGAATTTGGAAAAGAATACTCTTCTTATTTTTCAATACTTTCTGCAATATCCAAAGGCAGAAGAAAATTAAATGAAATAGAACGATTTACGGGAATAAGAGATGTGGGATCATATTTAAAAAATCTGGAAGAAATCCATAAGATGATCGAGAGAAGGCTACCGATAACCAGCAAAAGTATAAAGGAAAGAAATGGAAGGTATTATCTTAATGATAATTTTTTAGATTTCTGGTTTCAGTTTATAGAATCGAAGAGAATGTTAAAGGAAACTGGGAAAGCAAATGATGCTTTTATTGAAATTTGGAATGAATTGCCAGCCTATGAAGGAAGAAAGTTAGAAGATCTGGTCATTCGTAAGATGATCGAAGAAAATCCTTTG
>JAHILC010000186.1 GCA_018897225.1 Actinomycetota bacterium | reverse complement strand
ATTACCAAAATATGAATTACAATCTGAGGAAATCCTAAGAATTGAAGAAATAATAAACAAATACAAAGGCAAAAAAGGAGCGCTAATTCCGACACTGCATGATGTTCAGAATGAGGTTGGATTTTTACCCATCGAGGTTCAGAAAAAAGTAGCGAAAGATTTGAATATTCCCGAAAAGGAAGTTTATGGAGTAGTAACATTTTATTCTTTCTTTTCTTTAATTCCAAGAGGTAGAAATAACATAAGAGTTTGCCTTGGAACTGCATGTTTTGTAAAAGGTGGTAAGAAAATTGCTGATAAGATTTCAAAAGAGCTTGGGATTAAACCGGGGCAAACAACAGCTGATAGACAGTATTCTATTCAGGTGAATCGATGTTTAGGCGCTTGCGGCATTGCACCGATTATAGTTATTAATGAAAAGATTTATCAAAAGGTAAAACCAGAAGAAGTAATGGATATAATCTATTCTCACAAATGATATAAAATATCAGGTTTAATTAAGAAAGGACTTAAATTGACGGTAAGATCCTTGAATAAAATAAGCAGAAAAGAATTAAATGATATCAGGGACAAAACCATTAAAGAGAGCACTTTAAATGATTTTGATAAGAAATATAGGATTACTGTTCATCTGGGAACATGCGGGATAGCTTCAGGAGCTGATATTATAAAAGCTTCAGTTGAAGATAAGATAGACAGGCTTTCTATAAAAAATATAATATTTACTACTTCTGGATGTGTTGGCTTTTGCGCTCTTGAGCCAATGCTCACAATTGATAGTTTTGATAAAAAGTCTGTTACTTACTACAGCCTTGATGAGGCTAAAGTTGAAAAAATCTTTGAACATCACATAGGAAAAGGTGAAATAGCTGCTGATTTAGAGCCAATTACAAAAAAATCCAGGCTTTATGATTTTTTCAAGTTTCAAGAATCAAGAGTCTTAAGAAACAGAGGCAGGATTAATCCCTTTAATATAGATGATTATATAGCAAATTATGGTTATCAAGGACTTCTAAAAGCGATTGAATTAAACAATTCTGATGAGATTATTAAGATTGTTTCAGAATCAGGGCTTAGGGGTCGTGGTGGTGCAGGATTTCCTACGGGTGAAAAATGGGAGCTATGCAGAAAAGCAACATCATCATCTGATATAAAATATATTATATGTAACGGTGATGAAGGTGATCCGGGCGCTTTTATGGATAGGAATCTTCTTGAATCAGATCCACACTCAGTCCTTGAAGGGATACTCATAGCTGCGCTAGCTATTGGTTCATCCAAAAGCTATATTTATGTTAGAGCCGAATACCCGCTTGCAATTGAAACTTTAACGCATGCCATTAAACAGGCAAAAGAATACGGATTGATAGGTGAAAACATACTGGGAAGCAAATTCAGCTTTGATGTTGAAATATATGAAGGTGCAGGGGCTTTTGTTTGTGGTGAAGAGACCGCACTGATCAAGTCAATTGAAGGTAAGAGAGGAATGCCCAAGCCAAAACCACCTTTTCCAGCAAATGAAGGCTTATATGGAATGCCTACACTCATAAATAATGTCGAAACTTTTTCAAATATTCCACAGATTATTGTGAATGGCGCTGAATGGTTTAACAAAATTGGTACAAGCACAAGTAAGGGCACTAAAATATTTGCTTTAGCCGGGGCAGTTAAAAATGTCGGACTTGTCGAAGTGCCAATGGGGATATCAATAAGAGATATTATTTATAAGATTGGAGGAGGCATATCTGGAGAAAACGAGTTTAAAGCAGTTCAAATTGGTGGTCCTTCAGGAGGTTGTATAACTGAGGAATTTCTTGATATTCCCTTAGACTATGAAAGGGTTAAAGAAGCAGGAGCGATAATGGGTTCAGGTGGAATGATAGTTCTAGACGAAGAGACATGCATGCCCAATCTTGCAAGGTATTTTATGGATTTTATTCAGGATGAATCGTGTGGACAGTGTGTTCCTTGCCGAATTGGAACCAGAAGAATGCTTGAAATTCTTGAAGCAATTACAAAAGGAAAGGGCGAGAGAGGAGATATAGAAAAGCTTGAAAAACTTGGAAAAGCAATTAAAGAATCATCACTTTGCGGTTTGGGAAAAACTGCACCGAACCCAGTTCTTAGTACAATCGAATATTTCAGAGGAGAATATGAAGAACATATTGAAACCCAGAAGTCATGCGAAAGATTACATGTTAAGATTAAAGTTAAAAAAGTTTAGGTCAGGAGTTTTAGTTAATGACAAAAACTATTTTATCAACTAAAGAAGTGTCAGCAAAACTTAATAATAAGCAAAAAGTTTTAATAAATGGAAAACGATACAATGCTGATCCAGGCAAAACAATTCTGGAAGTTGCTATTGAAAATAATATTTTTATACCTAATTTATGTTATGACCCGAGACTGAAACCGCAGAGCGCCTGCAGGCTGTGTGCCGTTGAAGTAGAAGGAACACCCGGGATAGTTGCATCTTGCGTAACCAAAGTCGAAGATGGCATGATAATAAAGACAAACACCGCTCTTATTAATGAGCTTGTCAGGGTAAACCTCGAACTGATAATATCCGATCACCCCATGGACTGCATGACCTGTGAAGCCTGTGGTAATTGTATGCTTCAGGATCTAGCTTACCTTTATGACATAAAAGAGCCTACCTATAAAGGTAAAGTTCATGATAAAAAAATACTACAGGATAATCCCTTTATATTCAGAGATAATGAAAAATGTATTCTCTGTGGAAGATGTGTAAGGATGTGTGATGAAATCGTAGGAGCAAATGCAATTGGTTATGCCGGAAGGGGATTTGAGTGTGAAATAACTCCTGCTTTTGACCAGTCATTAACTGAGACAGAGTGTGTTTTTTGTGGCAACTGTATATCAACATGTCCTGTAGGTGCACTCCAATCAAAACCTTATATGAAAAAAGCCCGTATATGGGAAATAAAACAGACAAAAACAGTTTGCCCATACTGCGGAGTTGGTTGTTCTATTAATCTTCATGTAAAAAACAACAGGATTGTAAATGTTTATTCAGATATAGGTGCGAATGCAAACAAAGGAAATTTATGCGTAAAGGGCAAATTCGGCCTTGATTTTGTAGGGAGCCCAAAACGGCTTACTTCACCCATGATTAAGACTACCGGGGGAAAATTTAAAAAAGTTGGCTGGGATAAGGCTATAATGACTGTTGCTGCAAAGCTGGAAGCAATTAAAAAGAATTATGGGCCTGATTCAATAGCAGTTCTCAGCTCGGCAAAGTGTACGAATGAGGAAAACTTTCTAATGTCCAAATTTGCTCGTGCAGTTATAGGCACCAATAATATTGACCACTGTGCAAGGCTATGTCATGCATCTACGGTTACGGGTTTGATTCCGACTTTTGGTAGCGGCGCAATGACCAATTCTATAGACGACATAAAATTCGCGGATGCTGCAATTATAATCGGTTCTAATACTTCTGAAGCCCACCCTGTTATAGGATATGAAATTATTAAAAGTGTTCAGGAAAACGGGCTGCAGCTGATTGTTATAGATCCGAGAAAAATACCAATAACAAAATATGCAGCCATCCATTTAAAGCAAAAACCCGGAAGTGATATTGCGATACTCCTGGGGCTGATGAATATAATTTATAACGATAATCTGCATGATAAGGAATTTATAGAAAACAGGACCGAAGACTTTGACAGACTTATTAAATGCTTTTCAAGTTATACGCCGGAAAAAGTAGCAAAAATTTCCGGGGTTGATAAAGAAGAGCTTATTAAGGCCGCACGGGTTTACGGCTCTGCTAAAAATGCATCAATTTTTTATGCTATGGGAATTACACAGCACACCTGTGGGACTGACAATGTAATTGCTGTTGCAGATTTAGCAATGATGACTGGTAATATCGGTAGAAAAGGTTGCGGAGTTAATCCATTAAGAGGCCAAAACAATGTCCAGGGTTCGTGTGATATGGGTGCGCTTCCTGATATGCTCAGTGGTTATCAGGGCGTTGAGAATGATAATATGAGATGGAGTTTTGAAAAAAGGTGGAGTAAAACTCTTCCCCCCAAAAGAGGTTTAACTGTAACAGAAATAATTGAAGGTTCAAACTCAGGAAAAATTAAAGCTTTATATGTAATGGGTGAAAATCCTATGCTTAGCGACCCGGACCTTCTGCATGTTGCAGCATCTCTTAAAAAATTAGAATTTCTAATAGTTCAGGATATCTTTATGACTGAAACCGGTGAATTTGCCGATGTTATTTTACCAAGCGCATGCTTTGCAGAGAAAGATGGAACATTTACAAATACTGACAGGAGAGTTCAAAGGGTTAGAAAAGCAGTGAATGCTCCTGGAATGGCGCTAGAGGATTGGAAAATTATCAGTATGTTGTCAAATAAAATGGGATATCCTATGAATTATAGCAGAGCTTCGGAAATAATGGATGAAATTGCTAGCTTGACTCCGATTTATGGTGGAATAAGTTATCAGAGATTGGAACATGAGACACTCCAATGGCCATGCAGGCAGTATGTTCACTCCGGAACCAGTATTTTACATTCCAACACCTTTGCAAGAGGTACTGGAAAGTTTATTGCTGTTAATTACACCCCACCCGCAGAGGTGCCAAGCGGTGATTATCCATATATTCTTACTACGGGAAGAGTTCTTTACCAATTTCATACAAGAACAATGACAGGAAAGGTTAAGGGTTTAAATGAAATGGCACCTATGAACTTTGCTAATATAAATAGTGAAAATGCAAAGAAACTTGGCATAAACAATGGTGATAAGATTATTGTAGAATCAAGAAGAGGTTCAATAACGGTCAATGCTTTAGTAAATTCTGAGATAAAACCAGGAGTGGTATTTATTCCATTCCACTATGCAGATTCTCCTGCAAATAAATTGACTAATTCTGTTTTGGATCCTAAAGCTAAAATCCCTGAACTTAAAGCATGTGCAGTCAGGATCACCAAAGCTTTTTAATTGCCTAAATGGCTCAAGATATAGGTATTCGACCTTAACAATCAGCATTGCGGCCTTTACACCGGGTAATTTTAACCCCTTAATAAGAAGGTTTGAGAATAGATTTGAAATTTGGTAAAAAAGTTGAAATAGATAAAGTAAAATCACTTTCTGGTAAATCAAGGATACATGATATTATCCCTGTTGAGCTGCTTTTAAAAATTATTTTAAATGGTAACGAAATTTTAACCCTCTCATGTTCTCCCCAAAACTTAATTGAACTTACTATTGGGTTTCTTTTAAACAATGGATATATCGAAAATTATTCTGAAATAAACCTTATTCACATATGTAAGAATGAATTAAAAGATAAAAAAGAGGGGCCTATTCTGGTAAGCAGCATTATAATCAAAACAAGTAAAATAGAGAGTGATAAAGCCATTAACAATACAATAGGAAAAAAAATTATTTATTCTTCCTGTGGAAGCATAGATGATTTTATATTTGATAAAAAACTTAAAAAGATAAAAAGCAATATCAGAATAGGTTCAGAAATAATACTAAAATTGAATTTATCGGTATTACATCATCAAAAATATAAAAAGGAGCTTGGCGGACTCCATAGCGCAGCGCTATTTGATAAAGACGGTAAAATTTTATGTTTGATGGAAGACATAGGAAGACATAATTGTATAGATAAAATTGCAGGTTATATGGCAATTAATAAAATTGAGTTTTTGGACAAAATAATTTTTACGACCGGCAGGCTCAGCATAGATGTTATTTATAAGGTTTGCAGGATGGCTGTTCCAGCAATAGTGACTAATTCTTCTATTACTCACAGTGCAATCCTTCTTGCGAAAAAAGTCAACCTAACTGCAATAGGGTATGCCAGAAGTGGTAGATTCAACATTTATTCATGTCCACAAAGGGTTATATGATTAAAAAAGATTTAACTGGAGTTATACTGACAGGAGGTAAAAGTATAAGACTTGGGTTCAATAAGATTCAAATAAAAATAAATACTATTCCATTATTTATTGATCAAATCTTTAAATTAGCCTTTTTTTGTAATGAAATTCTAATAAGTACCACAGATAATAACTATGAATTTGTAGAAAATGAACTTTCCAAATTAAATAATTATAGTAATTATTATTCAGAAGTATGCAGTAAGGAGAAAATTCCGTCTATCAACATAATTAAGGATGAATTTGAAGTAAATGAACTAAACTGTAATACCTTTGGTCCAGTGAAAGCACATACTATATCAAATAAGGCAGAAAACATAGGGCCAATTAATGGTATTTACTCGGGTTTGAATCAGGCTAAGAATTTTTACTGTATATTTTTGGCTTTTGATATGCCATTTATCTCTTACAATTTACTCAGTCTCCTGTCCGATATGAAAAGTAAAAACAATAAAAAAAAAGACGTCTATATTATGAATTCGAAAAAGGGATATGAAGCGCTTTGTGGTATTTATTCAAAAAACTGCATAAATATAATCAGTAAGAATATAATGGAAAAAAATTACAAAATATCAGAAATCTATCCTTTTATAAAAATTAAACTTATAACTCTTGATAAAATAAACAGCAAATTGAAAGATTATAAAATTGATAATCTGAATTTTTTTAATATTAATACAAAAAGTGATTATGATATTTTTAGCAAGCTATACGATAACTTTGTTTCTATTTCAACTTCTAAATCTGTTGCTGAAATTGTAAGCACTCGCGAGAGCCTACCTAACTCCCGAACTTTGTTCTGCCAGAAATGGAAATATTTTTTTTATAGAAAAGATTATAAATTTTAACTACGATTTTAAACTTCATTTTATTTTTATTACGGCTGCAGAATATTTTTTAACAATTAATATTGACATATTTTTTTTACATAGTATTATTTATATCTATAGATAAATATTAATAGTTTTATTGATAATTAAATAACTATACTTTTCTGAGTAATAGGGGCTATGACTTACATTTTCTTATTTGGGCACCTTGAAATGTAAGGAGCCAGTGGTGCAACCGGCTGTTATTTTTTTTTGTGTTTAAAAAGTAATAAAAAGCCATTCTGTCCCCAAGAGAACGGCTTTTTATTAAACAGAGTAATTCTGCTAAAAGGAGGCAACAACATGAATGCCGACAAGATGGTTTACAGAATTGATATACTAGACTATGGTCTAATGGATTTAAAAAATAGTATTAAATGGTTAATAAAAACCAAATTTACACCCAAGCAATTGGATGATATTGCAAAAGATCTCATTAAAAAAAAAGACAAAGATACTGAGTTTTATGCAAAAGATCTGGCTTCTAAGATGGAAAAGCTTGGTTGTTTTACAATAATGGAAGACTTAACTGACATAGTTCAGCACACCTTCGAATATGAAATTTAGGAATACCCATCTTTGCAATAAAAAATGACCTTTATAACATTTTCTTTTATTCCTGCCTTTTCCAGGACTACTTTAAGCGGCACTCCTGTCCAGGAATATTTTTAATTGTAAGTAAAATTCGAAGAAATCATTGAGTGCAATACCAATTCTGCATCTACATTTCCTTTTGCATACGATCCACCTTTTTCCCTCTGTTGGTGGGTTGTCTACTTGACATATAACTAAAAATAACTATAATATAACTAAAATGTAACTAAATTAAAACTAAAAATATTTTTAATTTGAAATCCTGATAATTCCAAAAAAGACATAGGGTAGATTGTTTTAAAAAAATATATAGATTAATATCATATATTTAAATAAAAACTTATGATATAATATTATAAAATAATACGATACGAGGTGATGTTATGCCTAGTTTAACAATCAGGGATATACCGTCTGAT
>JAHILC010000185.1 GCA_018897225.1 Actinomycetota bacterium | reverse complement strand
TTGGAGGTAAATGGCCAAATGATGCAGCAATTGTAGGTGGTGGTGTTTCGGAGATATTAACAACCGATAAAATCAGCGCTTATTTATGGAGAATAGAAGAAATACTCGATTTTGCACAAAATTGTTATCTACCTGATGTAATTGCTGCTGCAAAGGTTTATAGTGATTACCTTGAAATAGGTAAGGGCTGTCAGAATCTACTTGCATATCCTGGTTATAGAATTAAATCAAACGGTAAATTCAATGATACTCTATTTGTTGGTGGTCTTGTTAATGATATTGATAAATACAGTAAAATAGATATTAAGAATATATCAGAAGATGTTGCACATAGCTGGTACGAAGATTCCCAACCATTATACCCAGGTCAAGGCAAAACCAAACCGATGGCTGATAAAAAAGAAGGTTATTCCTGGTTAAAATCTCCAAGGTATAACGACCAGGTTTATGAGGTTGGTCCTGTTGCGGCGCTGCTATCTACATATTTGAACAAAGGAGATGCTAAAATCAATTATATAGTTGACACAGCACTTTCAAAAGTTAATGGAAAAATATCCAATCTATATTCAGTTATGGGTAGACATCTTGCAAGATGTTTGATGGCAGTAATCATTGGTGGTCAATTAAAAGATTGGGCTCAGGCGCTGAAAGTTGGTGAACCAACAGCAGTTGCTTACAATGCTCCTGATGAAGCACAGGGTATAGGTTTATGCCATGCTCCAAGAGGCGCTCTCGGTCACTGGCTTAATGTAAAAGATCGAAGAATTTCAAATTATCAGGTTATTACCCCTACATCCTGGAATGCTTCACCAAAAGATAGAGAAGGAAAACCTGGACCCTATGAGCAGGCATTAATCGGATTAAAAGTAAGGGAAAGTCAAAGCCCAATAGAAATTTTAAGAGTTATAAGAAGCTTTGATCCTTGTACAGCTTGCGCAGTTCACCTTGTTACAACAAAAGGAAATTTAATTGGAAAATTTAAAGTTGGTTAAGTTTGACTTTATAAATTTTTAGGAGGCTTTATGATTTTAACAGAATTTAAACCCATAGAAGAATTATTAGAAAAACTAAAAGATGAAAAGAAAATTTTCATTCTGGGTTGTGGAGGATGTCCCGAAGGTGCAGAAACTGGAGGTAAAAAAATACTGAATGAAATGAAGAATAAATTAGAGAATGAAGGAAAAATTATTACTGGTGTAATGGAAATTGACTTCTTATGCCATAAGGCTTTAATTCGTTCAAGAACAAGAAGAAGATTAAATGAAATAGAAAATGCAGATTCATTATTAATTTTCTCCTGTGGTTTAGGTGTCCAAGCCTCCTCTTCAATTATGACTAAGGTATGTTACCCTGCACTAAATACAAAAACATTTAATGGCATAACAGGTATGTGGCAGGGAACTGAAAGATGTGATACTTGTGGAGACTGCCTGCTTGATTTCACAGGTGGTATATGCCCATATACAGCTTGCCCTAAAAAGTTATTGAATGGCTCATGTGCCGGACAAAGTAAAGGAAAATGCGAAACAGATCCAGAGAGAGATTGTGGTTGGGAGCTTATTTACAAAAGCTTAAAAAGAATCGGTCAGATTGAAAGATTATATAATTTCATTCCACCAAGAGATTATAAAAAAGTTTTGCCACCAACAGAATTAAGAAAAAGCAGTCTCTGGGCTTTAGATGAGAAGGAGGTAATATGAATTTAAATACTTATAATAAAATGAGCTTTAAAGACGCAATAATGTCAGGAAAATTTGCTGTAACCTGTGAAATTGGCCCTCCAAAAGGTGCTGAAGAAGAAGAGATAAAAGAAGCAGCAGAATACCTAAGAGATGTAGCTGATGGAATTAATGTAACAGATCTTCAGAGCTCTATGATGAGGCTTGGTTCATTAACGACCTGTCATCTTCTTAAAGAGTGGGGGTTAGACCCTATCTTCCAGGTAACATGCAGGGATAGAAACAGATTAGCCCTACAATCAGACCTGCTCAGCGCTTATGTCCTTGGAATCAGAAATGTTCTGGCTTTAACAGGTGATTATACTACAACCGGAGATCATCCAAGCGCAGAACCTGTGTTCGATCTTGATTCCATACAGCTGCTATGGGCAATTAAAAAACTTGAAGAAGGTTTTGATTTAGCTGGCAAAGAACTAACTGCAAAACCATCCTTTTTTAAAGGTGCAGTTGTAAATCCGGGGGCTGATACCGAAGAAGCATATGAACTTCAGATAATAAAAATGAAAAAGAAAATTGACCAGGGTGCACAGTTTT
>JAHILC010000184.1 GCA_018897225.1 Actinomycetota bacterium | reverse complement strand
CAATACCCTTTCATAAAAAGATTATCAGCAATGAAAATTTTAAAGCTGGTAAAATCCATACACACTTTATAGAGGAAGAGTTCGCAATTTAAGAAATTCCTTTTATTCAAATCATATTATTCCATTCGTTCCATTAGTGACATTTTCTCTTATGAAAATTAATGTGACAATATCGCTGAGAAATAAGGCAATTTTAGCTTTCAATTGTTAGCTTTCAATTTGACAATATGTCCCTTTCTTGGTAAATAAACTTGATTTTTAATTTAGGGATAGTGGGGTATCCGCTTTAGTAATTATATAACTGGACTATGAGGCCGTCAGCATCTCTCAAGTAAAGAGTATCATGGTCATTATTCCAGATAGGTTTTGTCGAGTTCCAGTATAGTTTATTTTCTGAGTCGCTTCCCTTACCGCTAAATAAAATAAGGTTTGAGCCGCTTTTAAAAATTATTTTTCCAAAGTCATAGATATTTGTAGAAAGATCTTTTACGGTCCAGCCACCAAGATTGATATCGAAATTATTATTATTTTTAAAAATAACATATTCCCCATTCAAATTAATCCTATCGTCACCTTCAGCATCACAATTTATATTGATTTCAATATTGCTTGAGTTTGATTTTTCCCATAATCCAATGTCATTTGTACGGGCCTCCCTCTCAGCTTCAATAAATTTATCAGTATATTTGACATTTGGAGGAAAAGTAAAAACATTTGCAAAACCCCTTTTTACCATTTCCAAATTGACAAAAAGGTTTCCTAAATACACATATCGCAGCAGTCTTCCATAAGTATCTCTATCATCAACATCCTTTTCAAGCCTTACATTTTTATTCAACACCAACAGCTTCAGGACTTCTTTTGCCTCTCCGTAAAAATACCTCTCGCTTTCCGGGGTATTGATACCTATCAGTCTTACGTGCTCATTATTTAACAACACAAGAGTATCTCCATCTATGACTTCAATAACCATATATTCAACATCCGGTTTAGTAGCGCTTGTCTCTTCATCATCGAAATAATAAAGCCCGCAACCAGAAAAGGAAAAAACAAGTGATGGAAGGATTAGGAAAACTAGCAATACAAATACAGGAATATATGAAATATTAAAAATATGCTTGCCGGGTTGGTTCAATCTTTATTTCCTCTTAATTTATCAAATTTTTCTTTAGTATTTTTATCCAGCCTTTTACCAATCGAATAAAAAGATTTGGAGGACTCTTTGCTATTTTGCGCTATTTTTTCTCTTAGCTTTCTTTTAAAATCATTAAGCTCAATGGTGAATTCCCTGATAGATTTTCTGTAAATATTGCTTTTAAAAACTACTTTTTGCTGCGTGTAATCAGAGGTGATTACGTAAATATTTTGAAAATCAGGTTTTGCATGGACAAGTTTTTCGACAATTGTATCTGCGGTTTCTCCGCTCCTGGAATAAATAACCTCGATTTGTTCTGAAATTTCCCGGCTCTGACCAGTACTCTGGCCTTTTTTTGCGTCAAAAACAACTATCATGCTGCAGTCTTTATAATTTCTGTACTGTGAAAGATCCGATATGAGCCTGTCTCTCAGGTAAGCCAGGTCATTACTGCCAATTTTTTTTGCTTTGTAATAATTAAATATGAAATTATAGCCATCTACAATAATCAGGTCTTTCAATTTTGTATTGCGGTTTTTTTATGATGTTGCGTGATAATGTAAAGCATTATGCCGGTTGCCGTTGCAACATTTAACGACTGCATCGCCCCAGGCATGTCAATCCTGACCATAACATCACACTTTTCTTCAATAAGCCTTCCAATACCTTTGTCCTCGCTCCCCATAACAACGGCCATTGGAAAAGTAAAATTAACTTGATGGGCGAGCTTAACCGTAGGTTTTGACTGGATGGTGGTACCATAAACCCAGAAGCCTTTTTCCTTCAGTTCCTCTATTGCTCTGGAAATATTTGTCACCCTGTATAAGTTTATTTCCTCAAGCGCACCGGAAGAAATTTTACTTACTCTCCTGTTGACTTCAACGCTCCTGTTTTTTGAAATTATAACTCCAGCCACACCAAAAACGCTGCAGTTTCTAAGTATTGCGCCAAAATTTCCAACATCTGTTATCTCGTCAAGAATTACAAAAACAATCCCGTCACTTAAATTTTTAACTGCAATTTGCTCAAAATCCTTAAAATTGTAATTTGAAACATGAGCGATAACCCCCTGTGTGCTTTCAATTTCTTCCTGATAAAACCTGTCTGCCGTAAAACCGGCAAATCTTTTTGATTCCAGTTCTCTGGTGTGGATATTCTTTCGTTTTGCTTTTGACAAGATTTCCTTCAATCTGAGGGAATTAAGCTTTCCTGAATTTAAAATTATTTCAAAAATTTTTCTTTTTCCTGAATTGGTGTCAAGCAGTGAAAATATGGTGTTAATTCCGTATAAAAATTCGCCTTCCATCTATCTTTCCCGTTTCCAGACGGTGCCTTCTTTCCTATCATCCAGCAATATGCCAAGGCTTGCAAGCTTTTGCCTTATTTCATCAGCTTTTGCGAAATCTTTCTTTTTCCTTTCTAAATTTCTCTTAGTTATAAGCCTGTTAATTTCTTCATCATCCAGCACAAAAGATTTTGAAGATGATTTTGATCCATTTTTAATGCCTGCAATAAAGTCTTCTTCAAAATTAAAGCCAAGAATTTTGCCTGTTTCCAATACTCTTAAATATGCCAGGCTTAAGCTTTCTTTAACAGGCTCGTTTATTGCAAAGCCTGAGTTTTGTATGATTGAATTTATATTTCTAACAAAATCAAAAATATCACCTATGGCTTTTGCTGAGTTAAAATCATCATCCATTGAATTTTTAAAATCTTCCTTAAATGATTTAATAAAGCCATAAATTCTTGCAGCAACAGCATCCTTACTGTCAAATTTTTCTGCAGTTTCATTAAACCTTAACAAATTCAATCTGCTGCCAGCCTCTTCTTTGTCAGTTAAAAATCTGATGTTCCTTAAAGAATTACTTATTTTTTCGAGCGATTTTGAAGCTTCTTTAAGCTTGCCTACGCTAAATTCTAGCGGGCTCCTGTAATGTGTGGAAAGAATATACATCTTTATGATGTTTGCAGAATATTTCTTTAGCAGATTTTTTAAAATCCAGTCTTCTTTTAGTCCCCTTGATTTTGACATCTTTTCATCTTTGACTTCTATCATCCCATTATGCATCCAGTACTTTACAAAATCGCCTTTTTGGGGAAAGGCTGCCTCAGATTGAGCTATTTCATTTTCATGGTGCGGGAAAATCAAATCTATACCGCCGCCATGTATATCCAGTCCATAATCCAGGTATTTTATCGACATTGCCGAGCATTCAATATGCCACCCCGGTCTTCCCTTTCCCCAAGGGCTGTCCCACGATGGTTCGCCGGGTTTTGCGCTTTTCCATAATGCAAAGTCAATCGACGATTTCTTTTCAAAGCTTCCGACATCCTGACCCTGCATTTCATCAACTTTCTGGCCTGATAATTTGCCATACTCAGGGAATTTTGCAACATCAAAATAAACATTGCCTCCTATGATATAGCCGTAGCCATTTTTTAGTATCTTTTGGATTATGGAGATTATTTCCTTGATCATTTCGGAAGCAAGCGGCATTGCTGAATATTTTCCCAGATTGAGTTTCTTTATATCATCTTTAAAGGCATCGATATACCTTTTGGTAATTACCGAAAAATCAACACCTTCTTCATTTGCCTTATTTATTATTTTATCTTCTATGACAGTTATATTCTGAACAAAATCAACTTTATACCCAATATGCTCCAGGT
>JAHILC010000019.1 GCA_018897225.1 Actinomycetota bacterium | reverse complement strand
TCGAAAGAATTAGTAAAAATCAGCGAGGTTGACAAGCTCTTGGAATACACGGTAGTTGGACACTTCCGATATCCAAATCCTTATGCTGAAAAGTAATTTCTATGTAAATGGATTAAAGTTTGTTTTGTAATCAAACCAGTCAACTTTTTCCCGCCTTTTTAAAAATCCAACAATCTTATATGTTGCAGGTGTAAGCACAATCTCGAGCAAAACCTTAAAAATATAATTTGATATTATAATTAAAAATAAAAGATGCCAGGTATATAGACCTGCAAATGCAATAGTCACAAACAAAACAGTGTCTATTCCTTCCCCAATTATTGTTGAACCTATAGTTCTTGTAAAAAGCCACCTGCCCCTGGTTAGAATTTTCATCTTCGCAAGCACAAATGAGTTGGAAAATGCCCCGGCAAAATAAGCAACCAGAGAAGCTGCAACAATCCGTGGAGTTTGCCCCAGAATTTTCATATAAGCATCCTGGAATTCCCATCCGGCTGCAGGTTTTATAAGACCGATAAGTGCAAGGGTCAAGGACATCAAGAGTGCACTGAAAAATCCTATCCAAATAACTCGCCTGCTTTTCCTGTAACCATAAACCTCGGTAAGAATATCGCCAAATATATAGGAAAGGGGGAACAGGATTGTGCCGCCATCGAAAGTGAATTTCCATAACTGGACTATTTTGGTCGATGCAATGTTTGATATAAGGAGCACTGCAACAAAAAGCCCTGCAATTATATCAAAATACCTGTAACCAGGATTAAATACCTGGCGATTTGGTCCGTTTGCTAAATTATCAGTTAAGTTGTTCATAATGTCTTATAAACTTTTAAAAGCAAGATATCCCTTTCAAAACATTTTATAATAAAACAGTTAAAATTATTACCTGGATTTAAAAACTGCTATAATAGTACAAAATAGATTTTTTAAATTTAAAATAAAAAGTTCTAAATGGGGGTATACATATGAGTGACGATAAGAAATTCGATAAGACTGTCGTTAATTTCGTTATTGGAGGCGCTATAGTTGGAGCGCTGGCGGGTTATCTGGTTAAAAAAGTAGGCTTTAAAAACATATTAACAATCTTAAAATCAAAAAAAATAATTTCTTCAAGTATGGCAGAAACTATTTCTGATTTCACTTCCGGCAATACTGAAAAAGAGGAAGACGATTAATTAAAACTATAAATATGCTATAAAGCCATGGTTAAGTCATGCATATTTAGTCAACAGTCAGGGGCAAACTTATGGATATTGTTACCGGCGCTACATGGCTATTGGGGAATGTTCTGGTAAGCCGATATTTACGACTTATTCTTTAAAAACAGTTAAAAGTAATTCTTTTATCAGCCATAAAAAAGCTTCTGAAGAACTTGGTTTTTCTCCAAGACCGATAAGAGAAACAATTGAAGATAACATAAAATGGTTTAAGGAAAATAATTATTTTTAAATTTAATTTTTAAATAATTTTTATTTCAGGCTCTATTTTAATTTCAGCTTTAACTGACTCTGCAACCAGGCTATATTTTCTGGCGGATTTTATTGCACTGTTTATTTTTTCAGGAGTAGTGCTCCTTGCACCAATTTTTAGCTTTAAAATTATTTCTTTAAATATGGAGGTCTTGTCCATAAACTCAGTCACTTTTCCTGTGGCTTCACATTCAAATGAAACCAGGTCTATCTTAAATCTCTCTGATGCCCAGATAAACATCATAAAATAACATGTATTTATTGCAGCCATGAAGGCATCTTCCGGAGTTAGAACATCGGGATGTCCATGAAGTGCTGGCGGAGCGGAAAAATCCAGTTCAACCCCATTTTCCATTTTGATACGGCCCTTATGGCCGCCAGTCCACTCTGAATGATTCTTATAAACAAACGTCGTCATTTAATCCCGTCCTTTCCTTAAAATTCTGTCAACATTTTTTTCAATTTCGTTAGCGACTCTATTTGCTATTTCTTTTTCTTTATTATTTAAATTTCGCCTATTAACAGGTTCCTCACCGTCTTTAATAAAATCTTTTACATTTATGGAGTGAGATACTCTACCTGAATATTTTTCAGTAGCCTTTTTTGCACATAATTTATCACAACCATCAACAGTAATGGTGGGATAATTTTTTGCAAATAGCCTGTCTCCTTCACCTCCGGCAATATATAAAGGCAGGCATATCGTTGTAGTATCTAAAGGTTTACGCTTTAGAAGCACTTCAAGTGTTGCAAGCCTGGAAATGGAACCTTCGGGCAAATCCTCCCCGCTGCATGAAACAATGCCTACTTTTATTTTATTATCCATTATTTTAAAAACTCCATCCTATTTTCTAACAAACTGTCTACATCTTTTGCAATTGTATCTGAAATTGTATCAACCAGCGCTTTGCCGCCATCCCCAATATCAATTATACCTTGGGGTTTCTTATCAGGGTTAGCAGCAGCAAATTTTAGTATCATGTAACTTTTGTCAGGAATTTTGCCGCATTCTTCAGTGTTCTTTTTAGCACAATGCTTTGCGCAGCCATCCAGCGT
>JAHILC010000183.1 GCA_018897225.1 Actinomycetota bacterium | reverse complement strand
TCTAAAAAGAAATATATGAGGGTTTATCTTATCCGATAAAGCTTTGTTATGTATAGCAAAAAAAGCATTATATTTTTAACCAACTAAAAGCTTTTTTAGCCTGGTTAAAAATATAATGCTTTTTTTGCTATACATAACAAAGCTTTATCGGATAAGATAAACCCTCATATATTTCTTTTTAGAATGTCCGATAGAGTCTTGTTATGTATGGGCGAACCTTCAAATACACTCCTTAGCAAAAAAAGCTTTTGGCGGGCGGTCGTGGTAGAAGTAGATTAGCCGGAGTGGTTGAGGTGGGTTAATTAGGGTGGCTAGAGTAGAGTAAAAGCAAAGTTAGGCGAAGTGAAACGAATCCGTAAATGCTTTGTTGGGCGATGTTAGCCATTAAAATAAGACATACTTATTCCCAAGGTAGCTTTGGTGATTCCATCCCACAGCACTTGTATATTCTTTTAAACACTTTAAAATTCCACTTCACATCATACAAAGGAATTTCATACCTTCCAATAAATAGTATTTCTAAAAGCCATGTTGTTGAAAGAGTTAAAACAAGAGTCATGTGTTTTTTCTCGGCATTTTCACAACCTTGAAATATTTGTTCGGTTTCTCCTGGCGTATTTCCAAGAGCCATAGTTGTCATTACCGAATAAGGGCTACTGTGGGAAAAGTCTGAGAATAAAGAGTATATAATATTATATTGAGGAATCCTCATGGGGCTGGCTGAATCATTGGCCAACATGTATACATTCTTTCCGCACCATGACGTTACCCACCCTGACTTCGTGCGTTTGCTGAGAAACTCAGTAAAAATGGATTTTGTCATTTTCTCCAGCTTTGTATGATTTGAAACTTGCTCTTTAGAACGATGACCTTTCTGAGCCTCATAATCTATTAAATTGATTTGATGCAAACATTTCCGTAACTCTTGGAAACGAAGATATATTTTTGCCTTATCTTCTGCGCTTTCTTTATCCCTTACAATTTCCTCCAAGTTCAATAACAGCTCAAACATAGATCGAGAAAGAACCGTAGCGTCTTCCCAATGGTCTGTTTCAAGAAGAAGATTAATTGACTTATAAAGATTAAAGGCACGAATAACCGATGCAAATTTGATAATTCCAAGTTTTGTTTGAGGCGTAGGAATATCGGTCCTATCAATCCACTCATAAAGCTGGTTTATAATCATCTCAGAGATTTGAAAATACTCCGGATATCTTTCCTTTGCATTTTTTATGAAAATAGGTTTTCTCAAATATTTGATCCTTCCAAAGGGTAGTAATTTCGCCTAACGTTCTGCAGATAAAAGAAGTTGCCGGAGGCAATTTGGGCAAAATGTAATTTTGCCTTTTTATCCTCTGTTATATGAAGTGCCGTCTACTGTTTTTTATTCTTGCCCATATCCAACAATATAACCCCTTAACGATAAAGCTCGGTGATGGCGTTTTACGTCGTCCGCTGGAGTGCGAGGTTAGATAGTATCATCACGGTCTACAACCTATTCAGTTTTCCTATATTTTTTTCCAGTCCATGTTGTCTCAGTAGTCGTCTTGTGAGTGGTATGCGAAGACCCTCCTTCGCTCTCAGTATATTTTTTCCCGAGAAAAGATGTTTTCTCTTTCGATCGAGACTTTACTGAACCATCTGTGCGTGTGGTTTCCCGATAAGGAGTACCAAAGATGGTCTTCTTCTCCTGGGTAACGCCAACGGTCTTTCCTGTCTGGCTTGTATGGCGCCGTTGTTCATTGCCAAAAAACGTTTTTTCATCACGGGATTCTGAGATCAGTTGGCCAAGGCTATTGTATGTACGATAGATAATGTTACCAAAAATAGTCTTTTCTTGTACTGTATTGAATGGCTTGTGCCTAAATAACTCGCGACAGTCAGGACATTTTCTTGGCAACTCCCAACCACTTTGTTTGCATTTAATTTGCGTACCAACTGGAATAATGAAACCCTTTCCGCAATGGTCACAGGTGACATCTTTTGGAGCATTTGAACTCTTGCAGTTTTTACAGAACTTGGGAGGGGAGTCCCAATCTCGATTAGCCCACATTGATCCGCCACAACCTTTGCACGTTGTTTCATACCATTTAGACGCACGCTTCTCTTTACAGGATTTACATATTTTAGGTGGATTATCCCAGTCCCGATGTATTCGCATAGTGGTACCGCAATCATCGCAAGAACGCTCATACCATTTATTAGCTCGTTCTTCTTTACAGGATTTACATATTTTAGGTGGATTATCCCAGTCTTCGTGTATATAGATATCACATCCACAGTTTTCACACGATATAGTACTCCACTTTGACATCGTATTACCTGCTTTATGGTTAGGACTTAATAATAAATATGTATAACTTAGTATTAGACGACATTTCAAATTAAAATAATCGAACTACTTCGTTTATGACCAACTCCAGGTGAAATTTTGAAAATTAACCACCAATTTTCCTTGTGGTATATCTTTATAGACTCTTATGCTTATTATAAC
>JAHILC010000182.1 GCA_018897225.1 Actinomycetota bacterium | reverse complement strand
GCATTCCCAAACATCAATTGAGAGTAAAAAAGTCAGGTCGGGAATAATATTTTCTGTTGCCCATAAGCTCATATCTAAAATTTTTTCTGCCCCTAATTGTCTTGCTATTCCCTGATAAGCAATCGTAGAGTCAAAGAACCTATCGCATATGACTATTTTCCCCTGATTTAATGAAGGCTGGATTACTTTTGATACAAGTTCTGCCCTTGAAGCAAGGAAAAGCAGGGTTTCTGCTCTGTAAGACATCTGAACATTTTTACTGTCAAGAAGGATTTTTCTGATCTTATCCCCAATACCTGTGCCGCCGGGCTCTCTTGTAAGTACTACATCAAAACCGGATTGTTTTAAAAAACTATTCAGGAGCTCTATCTGAGTTGTTTTGCCTGAGCCGTCAATCCCTTCAAAAGTTATAAAAATGCCTTTCATAAGTTAAAAAAATCTTTTTTTAATTATTAAAGTATTTTAACATGATTGGTTACTTTATACATATATGACATTAATAAATATCAAATAATATGTTAAAATGATTTAATAAAAGTCCAATAAATAATAATCATACCAATGATTAGATTTAAACTCTTAAAAGTTTTAACGGTATTAGTATTCTTTCTAGCAATTATTTTTTTTATCACATCATGTGATGACACTTTGCTGGAAATATATACCCAGGTAAATGCAAACAACTCTGGTTCAAGGTCGGTTGATCTTGCTGTAAAAACTCAATACCTTAAAAAGGGTAAAGTTGTATTAAGCAAGAATGAGTCGCTGTTTGATAAAATACTTGAAAGTTTGCCGGCAGGTAAAATAGAGACTTACGAAAAAGATGATTATACTCACTTCAAATCAACAGTAGAATTCGATGATATAAATTTTCTCCAGCATGTTTCCATTGATAATTTTTCGGAAACGCCTTCTGAGCGGTTTTACGCAAAGATGGAAAAAAAGGATTATTTCTTTAACAGTGATTACTTTTTTTATGATTATATAGATATGAATATTGATGAAGCAATTATTGAAGCTGGAGGAAAGGACAGTGACCTTGCCAGAGTAGCAGGTTTGTTTGGTGCAGACAAAGAGATGTTTCAAATCACTTATCAGATCAAATTTCCTGTAAAAATAATTAAATCAAATGCTGATGTGCTTGGAGATAATAATATTGCAATCTGGAAATTGAAATATGGCGATGAAAAAAATATAAATATTGAAGGCAAGAAAACTAAGTTCCTTTCTTATTTTCTGCTTGTGCTTCTTGGACTAGTAGTTCTCTTCATTATTTTCATAATTTTTGCGTTGGCATTCAGCAGGAGGAGAAGGAGAATAACAAGATTGAATAAACCAATATCTGCTTATGACAATTACTTCAAGAAGGATAAATTTTTCAGTCCCATCGATGATAATGATGAGTAATAAAGATACTAAGCTTAATGCTCCGCTTACTGTTGAAAAAATAACCAGCCTTAGAGCTGGAGATATGGTACTGCTCAGCGGCAAAATAATTGGCGCCCGGGATATGGCACATAAGAGGCTCATTGAAGCTTTAGAAAAAAAGGAAAAGCTCCCGGTTGAGCTAAAAGACCAGGTGATATTTTATCTTGGTCCTTCGCCAATCCCACCTGGAAAAATCAGTGGAAGCATCGGGCCTACAACAAGCGCCAGAATGGATGGATTAAGTGAGCCTTTGCTTTCCGCAGGTGTAAAAGCAATGATTGGAAAGGGTAGGCGAAGCAAAGATTTAAATAATCTTTTAGTTAAGTATAAGGCTATTTATTTTATAGCTCCGGGCGGTGTTGCTGCCTTTCTTTCCACCAAAGTTAAAAG
Organism: Actinomycetota bacterium; assembly: GCA_018897225.1. Taxonomy (GTDB): domain Bacteria; phylum Actinomycetota; class Humimicrobiia; order Humimicrobiales; family Humimicrobiaceae; genus JAHILC01. Next base: position 337 of record JAHILC010000182.1, on the reverse strand, counting down.
CATAAAAGAAGTGGCCTATATGGATTTGGGGCCTGAAGCGATATATATGCTGGAAGTTACAGATTTTCCACTGGTGGTTGCAAATGATATTTACGGCGGGGATATTTTTACCTAAATATCATTAAAGGGGGGTATCCGCTTAGCTCCACCTCACGGACAACTGTACCACTCGTAAGGCAATTATTGTGGTTAAAACAGGCTCAATCTCCCACTTTCAGCACCTGGAGTAGCGTTTTTAGGGACCCATGCTCCACAGGTGGAGCTAAGCGGATACCCCCCTTTAATGATATTTAGGTAAAAATATCCCCGCCGTAAATATCATTTGCAACCACCAGTG
>JAHILC010000181.1 GCA_018897225.1 Actinomycetota bacterium | reverse complement strand
TCCTGATGCAAGCAAAGAGCCAAAGCTATTTTGCGCCTTTGATGCAATGTAGAAACAGCGCCATATAATAAGAGCCAGCGCCAGGATAATAAGAACAGCGCCAAAGAAACCTATTTCTTCGCCAATTACTGAAAAAATGAAGTCTGTATGATGCTCTGGGACATAGCTTAGATTTGTCTGCTTTCCAAGAAACAAGCCTTTGCCCCAAAGCCCTCCCGAACCTATGGCTAGCTTTGACTGAAAAAGGTTATAACCGATACCTTCTTTTTGGATATCTGGTTTTAATAAAACCAGGATCCTGTCAAGCTGGTATTGCTTTATCAAACCAATTTTTATTGCTGCAAAAAATCCTCCAACAGTGGCTGCAAGTATGCCAAGAAAATAGAAAAAATTAGCGCCTGAAATAAAAAGCATCCCCATGTAAACTGTAAAAAATATCAGCGCAGTTCCATAATCAGGCTGAAGAATAACCAATAACATACTTACTGCTGCTGCAAAAAAGGAAAGAGCAACTTTTTTAAGCCCAACTTTGTTTTCCTTCTCCCTCGGCCATTTGGAAAGCAAAGCCGCGACAGATATAACCATTAATATTTTCGCTAACTCGGAAGGCTGTACGGGAAAAAGCCTTAAATTTATCCAGCTTTTAGAACCATGAACTTCATATCCAAAAGCAAGTACGGCGCCTAGAATTGCAATGTTTAGCAGGAAAAATATCCACCAGAATTTTTGGGCAAACCTGTAATTAAAAAATTGAATAACCACAAATATTACCGCAGCAGCCAGTAACCCGTAGCCCTGCCTTTTAAGATAATACATCGGGTCCGTCACACCACCCGGCATGCTAAATTTTGTAGCGCTGTAAATTATAAGAAGACCGAAACCGGAAAGTAAGAATACTGCCATTGGAAGAATAAAATCAAACATAAGCTTTCCTTTTTTTTCATCTTCCAGGAATTCAAAGTCAAAATCTAAATTTTTATTCTTTTTTATAAATGATTCTTTCATTTTGAATTAATATTGAATAAATATTCATAAATTTTCTCAGCAATAGGGGCTACTGAACTCGATCCGCCGCCTGCTTGTTCTAACATGCCAACTATGATGTACTCAGGATTTCCTATAGGAGCATAAGTTGCAAACCATCCATAGTCTTGTTTGCCAAGAACTTCAGCGGTACCTGTTTTGCCTGCCACCGGGATTTCTTTTATCGGAAAATTTGTAAATCTTCTTGCGGCAGTTCCCTGTGAAACAACAAGACCCAAGCCTTTTTCTATCAATTCAAGATAATCTTTATTTAAATTCAAATCTTCATAGCTTGTGCTGGCAGGATCAAGGAAAGTATTGCCTTCTGCATCTTTAACTTCTTTTATAAAATGAGGCGTATATTTTAAGCCTCTGTTAGCTATAATTGAATAAGCTTGTGCCATTTGCAGCGGTGTAGCCAGTGCATCTCCCTGGCCAATAGACATATTGACAGTATCACCCGGAAACCAGACTGAATTACCTTTCTGGTCTTTAAAAAATTCTTTTTTCCATTTTTTATCGGGAACTAACCCGCCATCTTCGTAATGCAGGTCGACTCCGGTTTTACTTCCAAAACCAAATATCCTTGCATATTTTTGTAATAGCTCGCCAGTGTTATTATTTTTTACAAAAAGACCATAACCTACATTATAGAAATAAATATCACATGAATATTTTATTGCACCCAGGATATTTAAGCTGCCATGGCCGCTTTTTGCCCAGCAGTATTTGGGAAAATCTCTTCCGAGGCCATACCAAACCCCGCTGCAGCTTTCTACACTATTTTCACTGATGACTTCTTCAGAAAGTCCGCCATAGGCTGTTACTATTTTAAAAACAGAGCCTGATGCGAAGGACATCACGGCCCTGTTATTTAATGGAAAATCATTTTTTGGATCATTTAAATATTTCCAGTCAGATACCGAAATTCCGCCTGTAAAAACAGATGGGTCGAATGTTGGATAGCTTGCCATTGCAAGTACCTCACCTGTCTTTGCACTCAGTACAACAACAGCGCCGCCAGGAGCCTTAAAATAATCTTCAGATTTTGGAACTTTTCTTTCTCTAATAGCAATAATTGAGCTTGAAAGTAACTCTTCAACAACTTTCTGAAGGTCTATATCAATCGTGATATATAAATCGTTTCCTGCTATATAAGGGACTTCCTCAACAATACTTTTTGGTTTTCCATGTGGATCAACTTCATAGGTAATCTTGCCTTTAGTTCCTTTAAGAATATCTTCATAAACTTCTTCTATACCAGTAAGCCCGATCTGGTCTCCTCCTTCATAACCAACGCTGTATTTTTTCATCTTTAGTTTTTCTTCATCGATTTCACCAATATATCCAAGCACATGGGAAGCTATCGAACCATACTCGTAATCCCTGAAAAATACGTCAATAATCTCGACTCCAGGCAATGAATTTGAATTTTCTTTAAGATAAATCATTGTTTCGTAATCGATATTTTGTTTCAAAATGACTCTTTCAAGATAGGAAATATTGCTTTTATCAACCTTTTTGACTATTTCATCATATGGGATATTTAATTTTTCACTAAGCGTTTCGAGCACTTCTTTATTAGTGGCAACAATCCTGGGATCTACTGCAACTGCAGGGGAAGTGATGTTTTTTACCAGCAGCTTGCCATTCCTGTCAAAAATATTTCCTCTCGGCGCAGGTATCGATTTGGTACGAAGTATGCTTTGTGAAGCTTCTTGTGCATATATCGACCCGCTCATTACCTGAAGAAAATAAAGACGTATAGTAAGGCCTGCAACTAGAGCCAGCATGAAATAAATGATTATCCTAAATTTCATCTTTGTGTAAAAATCCAAACTCATCCTTTCTTTCTCTGCCAGTTTGAAGAATTGGGAACAATACGAACATTAATAAAATATTACATATAGGATTTATTGCTATCTCAAGACCAAGCCCTCTGAGGCTTGCCCTGAAATTAAACAAATAATAAATACCGGTGGAAAACAATAAGTTGATTTCAGTTATAAAAAAAATCGCTAAAATATAAACAAAGATTTTCTTCTTTAGCCCAATGTTAATAATTTTGCTGACAATATAACCGTTCAAGGCATATATTAAAGCGCTAAGCCCTATAACATTTCCCACCATTAAATCAAGAATCATTCCGGCTATAAAGCCGTAAACAACACCATACATCATGCCATCAAAAATAGTAATACCAGCTATGGCGATCATGACAAGGTCAAGGTTTATATAATATAGTTTCAGACGTTCAACCAGTGTTACCTGAAACACCAGACATATAATGAGAATTATAAAATGCAGTATCCTTTGTATAGCCTTCATCATTTATTTCATTTTTTTCCATTATCCTTTGATTACAAGGACATTTTCCAATTTTTTAAAATCTACAAAAGGCTCGATTTCAATCTGCTTGTATGGATTATTGGCGACTATGGAAACCTTTTTTATCCTGCCAATAAGTATTTCGGGTGGAATATACTCGCCAAACTCAGAAGTAATCAAGATATCGCCTTTAAAAATATCTTCGCTTGCCGCAATATAGTTCAGATAAACCTTTTTATCCAGCCCACCTTCAACAATTCCAAGCTTTCTTGATGAAAGTACTCTGGCCCCAATACTACTTTGAGGATCGTTTATAAGTCTGACTTCTGAAGTATTGTTTGAACTTAACACGACCACACCAACAAGCCCTTCCTCCGTAATGACTGCCATCCCCTCCAATATGCCATTACTTTTACCAACATTTAATATTATCTGGGATTGCCATTTGTTTTCATAGAAACCAATTACATTTGCCAGCAGAGTTTTGCGTTCTTGTCTGATTTGCAATCCAAACATTTTCCTCAATGATTCATTTTCAATCTTCAGATTTATATTTTCACTGTAATCTTTTTGCAGCGCGGCATTTTCATTCTTTAACGCAAGCATCTTCTCCCTTAGTTTAAAGTAATCTTTAATGCCGTTAAATAATCTTGAAATTGGTTGAAATAAGAGGAAAGTTTTTTCCTGAATTGGGTTAAAAAAGTCTAAAGTTGTAGATTTTGCTTTTTTCAGCAGACTTGCATCTTTAAAGCTTACCGTAATAACAATTATGCAAAGGACTATTATTACAGCTAAAACAATAGTACTCTTTAGATTTTTTTTTAAAGGCGCCATCAAAATATATTAAATACATGGTTTTTAAAACCCTATTGTTTTGAATATCTCAAGTACCTCTTAAGCGATGAAAAATCTTCAACACACTTGCCTGCCCCCAATGCTACAGCAGCCAGTGGGTCTGGAGCAAGATAGACAGGGCAATGCGTTTCCCTGCTGACCCTTTCTGTCAGCCCCTTAAGCAACGCTCCTCCACCACTTAATACTATACCTCTTTTCATAATATCAGAAGTAAGCTCCGGGGGAGTGTCGTCAAGAACTTCGACTATAGCATTTATTATATCGCTCAGTGTTTTTTCAAGCGCAGCTCTTACCTGCTGGCTTGTTATTATTATGGTCTTGGGTAAACCTGCTACAAGATCTCTTCCATTTACTTCCATTTTTTCTTCATTTTCAAGCGGGAAAGCCGAACCTATTTCTATTTTCATCCTTTCAGCAGTACTTTCACCGACCAATAAGTTGTTTTCCTTTTTCAAATAATAAATAATGCCTTCATCCATTTCATCCCCGCCTATTCGCAAAGACTGGTATGCAACTATTCCACCAAGAGAAATTACAGCAACTTCTGAAGTTCCGCCACCAATATCCACTATCATACTGCCCGTTGGTTCATCGATAGGCAGATCTGAACCTATAGCTGCAGCCAGAGGTTCCTCAATAATATATGCAGCTCTTGCACCAGCCTGTTCGGTTGCTTCAACAACCGCTTTTTTTTCAACGGCTGTAATACCGGAAGGGACACATATAACTATTCGTGGACGTGCAATAGCCATGTTTTTGTGAACTTTCTGAATGAAGTACCTGAGCATTCTTTCTGTGGTATCAAAGTCTGCAATAACACCATCTTTTAACGGCCTTATTGCTACTATATTTCCAGGTGTTCTGCCTACCATCTTTTTTGCTTCCGTCCCCACAGCAAGAATTCTCTTGTTGTCCTTGTTAATGGCAACAATTGATGGTTCGTTTAATACTATACCTTTATTTTTTACAAATACCAGCGTGTTTGCAGTGCCAAGGTCTATACCCATATCCCTGCCTATCAAATTTAAAAAGAAATCAAACATCTACTGTCTCCTTAATTCGTATAAAAATTGTCATAAAATTTTATAATTATTTCTTGGGTTCAATTATTTCAAAATCCAGGTGAAGCTGCTCAAGTATCTTTTTTCTTCTTGGAGAACTTGATGCAAGTATGATTATTCTATTGTCTTCTTCTTCTTCCAATATCTGCAATTAAAAACGCTATTAATATCCCTATTATAGCGGAAAGAGTAATATTTACATGGATGCTGAAGCTGACATCTATAAGATATAAATTCAGGCTTAGCTGATCTGTTCCAACCTTTAAACCTTTATCGAGAATAGGTATTGTGTCTCTAAGTACATGTCCAAGTATCGCACCCAGTATACCTCCAACAAGTACAATAAAAAATGTAACAACTCCTCTTCTTTTACCCATTAGTTACCTGCTTTGGTCTAATTTGCTGCTGATAATAATTATAGCTATATTACTGATAATAATTTTTAAAAAATAATTTTATTTCTCTTTCAGCGCTTTCAGTTGAGTCAGAACCATGCACCACATTTATGGTGATATCAGTACCGAAATCAGATCTGATCGTTCCGGAGATTGCTTTTGCCGGATCGGTGTTCCCCATGATGCTTCTAACCTTATTAACTGCGTCTTCGCCTTCCAGTACCATCACAACAGAACTGTCTGCAGTTATATAATTAATTAGCCTTTCAAAATAAGGTTTCCCCTTATGGTCGCAGTAATGCATACATGCCAGCTCCCTGTCAATATGTATCATTTTTAGTTTACTGATGTATAAGTTCTCATTTTCAAATCTTGATATGATTTCACCGACTATTTTTTTACCAATACCATCTGGCTTGATTATGACAAGACTTTTTTTCATAAATACCATCACGCTCCATTATTGTTCTGTTTTACAGTAAGGACATACTTTCCAGTCCAAATTCAATGGTTTTTCGCATTGGATACATGTCTTTTTCAATTTTTTCCTGCAATAAGGGCAAAGAACAAATTCTTCTTTTACCATCTTTCCACATGTCGGACACTTGGAAATATTAGAATCAAGAATAGTTTCCATTCTTCTGATCTCAAGGGATCTTTCCACAACATCCTCAATAAACTCCGGCGGCCGCAAGATCAGATAAATAATCAAGCCTAAAAAGTTAAATACGAGCACTATTATTGCCCAGAATATTGCACTTGTATTTCTAAGCCTGGCGTCCCTGTAGGTCCAGTATACAAACGCAAGCCAGAGTATCACAATTATAAAAATAATTCCATAGATTAAATTTCTCCATATGGGAAGTTTGAAGAAATCCATAATGTTAGTAAAATACTTTAGTATGTCCATCAGCCCTCCACGGTTAAAATTTTATATGTTCCAAATTAGTTATTGAGCCCGTAATGCATATAATATCATTACTCTTAGAAATATTTAAGGCAAAATTTAAAGAATTTCCAATGTTATCAATTTTGTAAACCTGCCCCGGGATACTGTTTGTTTTATTTTTTCCCGGTTTTTCCAGGCAGCAGGCGACTTCAGACTCAAGAATCTCTATATCAAGACTTCGCTCTGTCTGGCTTGAAGTTATTATAAGAATATCGCTGGCAGAGACAATATCTGCAAGCATCTCCTTATAATTTTTATCCTTAAGTACAGCAAAGATAATTATCTTTCTTAAATCTGAAAAATTTTCATTGAGGTTATTTATAAAGTTTTTAATTCCCTCGGGATTATGTGAAGTATCGGCAATTACAAGTGGATTTCTTTGCATTACCTGAAACCTTCCCGGGACATTTATACCCGAAAGCGCTTTTTTAACAAGATTTTCATCAACTTTTTTACCTATCTTTTTAAAATAAAGCTCAACAAGCGCCAGTGCCAGGGAGAGGTTGGTAGGCTGATAATTGCCGATTAGCGGAATTTTTAAGCTCCTGTACTCCGAACTTATTCCCTTAAAGTCCACTTCCCAGCCGCTTAAATCTATTTTTTCTTTTTTTAAAATAAAAAAATTCCTTCCAAGAACAAGTAATTTCGAATCTGTTTTTCCTGTTTTTTTTCTTAAAACTTCCAGCACCGTCCCGTCATTGCTTGTAGTGGCAACATAAGCGCCCTTTTTTATCACTTGCGCTTTTTCAACCGCTATTTCTGCAATAGTGTCTCCCAGAATTGCAGTGTGTTCAAGACTAACTCCTGTTAATCCTACCACTGTTGAATCTGCCGCATTTGTAGCATCCCACCTGCCACCCATGCCAGCCTCAAGGATCATGACCTGCAAGTGCTCGTCTGAAGCTAACCTGAAAGCCATAGCTGCAATAATTTCAAACTGTGTCATCGGACCATTAAGATTTAAGTCATTCACTGCCTGGATATAAGGATATATATCAGAGAAAAGCCTGGCAAATCGTGACCTGGATATATTGGCGCCGCATGCCCAAAGTCTTTCAGTATACTCATTTATATGAGGTGAAATATGGTAGCCGCACCTTATGCCCTGCTTATATATGATATGGCTTGTAATGATGGTAGTTGATGTTTTGCCATTTGTGCCAACAACATGGATAAAACCTGTTTTTTTATGGGTGTTGCCCTGAAGTTCAAGTATTTTATTTATCCTTGAAAGGCTTGGCTTAATGCCGAATACCAGGCAATCGTCAAGGTATTTAGTGGCTTGATCATAATTAAAAATTTGCATCACTTTTTGATTTCCTGCATCTTTTCAAGCTGATCATATAAGATCTTAAGAGCATTGCTTGCCTGCTCAAATTTCTCTGACTCCTTGTCAATAATATCTTTGGGAGCTTTTTCCATGAATTGTGGATTGGAAATTTTCTTATTGCTTTTTTCCATTTCAATTTTTAGTTTGGAAATTTCATCCCTGAGCCTTTTTATTTCTAGTTCTTGGTCAACTGCATCAAGCAGGTATAGGTAGATTTCACTGCCGCTCTTTACAGATTTTACAAACCCCTTCTTCTCTTCGGGTTCTGCCAGATCCAGCAGCTCCAACTTTGCAAGAGAATAAATATAGGCTAAATTACCGGTAATAAGCTCACTTAATTCTTTTGTAGCAGTTTTTACATAAACTTTGATTTTGGCAGCAGGACTTATTTTAAGCTCTGATCTCAGTCTTCTTATTTCGCCCACAATTTCAAAAATTGATAATAATTCTTTCTCAGATTCATTATCTATTTTGCCAGGCATCCTGTCACCAGAGCCGGGGATTTTCTCTACCATAATGCTTTTCCCTTCATGGGGAATATTCTGCCAAATTTTTTCAGTGATAAAAGGCATAACCGGGTGCAGCAGCTTTAAATACTTTTCCAGGATATACCAGAGGATGTAAAGCGCTGTTTTTTTATCATTTTCCATGATTTGGACTGAATTAGAATCTTTAGAATAAACCCTGACTTTTGAAGCTTCGATATACCAGTCACAGTAGTCATTCCAGAAAAAATTATTTAAAATTCTACAGGCAAAAGAAAAATTGTATTTTTCCAGATATTTTTCTGCCATCTTTATGGTTTTAGCAAACCTTGATAATATCCACTTATCCCACAGGTTTAACTCAAGTTCTGAATATTTGATTTTGGCTGGATAAAAATCCTTCTCATTGTCCATGCAGTAAATTAAAAATTTTGCAGCATTCCAAAGTTTGTTTGCAAAATTCCTGGCACCTTCTATTTTTTCCTGGCCCAGAAGAAGGTTTTTACCCGGTGTTGTAAGTGATGCAAGAGCATACCTCAATGAATCCGCACCATATTTATTTATTATCTCCATAGGATCAACAACATTCCCCCTGGACTTACTCATTTTCTGTCCGTAAACATCATTTACCAGAGGATTTATAAATACTTCTT
>JAHILC010000180.1 GCA_018897225.1 Actinomycetota bacterium | reverse complement strand
TTTCCTTACTAAATCACATGATTGACTCATTATTATTACATTATATTCTTCAACTTCTGAAGTTATTATTTCACCTTTTTTATATTTAGTATTTGGTGGAATAATAATTGGACAATTATTTATTATATCACCCTGTAATAATATTTCTTTATCTTCTATTTCTTTATACCATTGATTTTCCATTCTTAAATAATCAATCTAAAATAACTCTTAGTTTTCCCTTTTTAATATCTTTTATCATAACTTTTATTTTATAACTTTCTTTTGGATTCATTTCAAGATCAATATCTTTATCAACTTCATAATCAATAATCTTTGGCTGTGACTTCCTCATTTCAATTGTTTGTGAAAAAAATGTATTCGAATGAAATCCCATTAGCGGAAACAATGATGATGGATCTGAATAATGTTGAACTGGAATAGCATTTATAGATTTATTATTGTATCCAAAATTCCACAATCTAATATTATCTGTTATTAAACAAAAATATCCTTCCATATCAGACCCCTTTATCCCAGATATAGTATAAACATCTTCTGGCTCAAAAAAATCCGATCTCTTTACTGGAAAAGCAGAGTTACCAGAAGCACAAAAAGAATCCTCCAATGTGACTATTCTTTCTTCGTCTTTATATTCATTTATTGCTTTCATTTAAACCCCTCCAATAAATCTCCTTCAATTAATTTAAAAAACCAATCATCAGTTAAATCATGACTTTTCTTAATCCAATCTTTTAAGAATTTAATTGAAACTTTTTCTTCAAAACTTCTAGTTTGCATAACCAATTCCCATATAAGAGAATCAATATTAAGTTTTTTACCTTTAGAAAATCTCAAACTTATTATACCTTTCGGTTTTGTTGACTCAAAATTAAATATTAAATTAAAACCATTAGGTAAATAATTTACACCTGTTTTTTCAAATAAATCTGCAGATAGATTTATATTTGATTTCATTTTATTTTTTAAGAATTCAAAAATATTATCTTTACTAAAATCGAAATTAATTGAATTTATATATCTTAATAAAAGTTTATTAATTCTCAGTTTATTTTCCATATCTGGATAAATTTCAAACAAAGCATTAACAACATTGATAATCCTTCTTTCAAATTTTTCCCATTTATAATTAACAGTATCATTCAAAGTAAGAATTCCCGGTCCAATTTGAACCAAAGGCCAACCTTTTTCACCTGTTCTGTATCTATGTTGTGTTACATAAGAAATCATTCCATCTGGAAAATTCGCCGTTTCAAGTTGTTCATGAAAAGGATATTCTTCTTTTATTTTTTCGTACAAACTTCCAATTAAAATTTTATAATGTGGATCTATTGGACCAAGATTACTTTGTTCTAATTCCCATCTTATTTCAAAAATTGCTTCTAACAAAGGTTTATTATTTAAAATAATTCTTTTCAAAATAAGTACCTTTCCTGTAATTATAAAAACTTATCAAAAATAAGAATAAAAAAATTATATTACTTTATTTTTTAACTATTTAATAAAATAATGTAGATATTTACGTAAAATACATTATTATAGAATTTCATAAATTATTATTAATTACTTTAATTATTAGTAATAGTATACACTAATATTTTTACTCTTTCCAACTTGTTTTAACTAAAATAAGTTACAATTACAGTATATTACATCATTTAATTTTTTGTACATAGTTATTATTAATTTAATATTTCCATCAATTTAAATTAAAAATAGGATGAATCTATTTTATGCCTAAATACAATCAAGTTTAAATTATCTTTTTAAATTAAATTCCTTATAAGTTACCTTCCCATATCTTTCTGCAATATAACTATTAGAATAAACTGGCTCTTTATTCTATAAATCATTTTTATCCATACATTCTTTAGCTTTATGCCCATATAATTCTTTAGGTTTTGCTAAATTTTTAGATATTAAATATGCTTTATTTCGCAGTAATCTCTTATCATTTATTTTTTTATTCATATAACCAATTAAGTAAGCACCGACATTATCAAAATAAAACTTGCATTCTATTCTTAGATGAGTCTGGCCATCATGGATTAAAAAAAATAAATCAAGAATTTCCGATTTTTCTACTTGCTTGTTGTATATTTGAAGAAGGTTATTATAGAGACTTTTTTATTCATGAAGTTAAAGAGTTAAAAATCAAACATTTTAATGATCCAAATATAATTCTGCACTCTCGGGATATAAGAAAATGGCAAAAACAATTTAAATGTCTTGGAGATATAAATAAGAGAACAGATTTTTATAAAGATTTAGATAACTTATTAAAAAAATCCAAATTTATACTTATTTCATCAGCAATAAATAAAAACAAGCTAATTCAGCAATATGGTCCAAGAGCAGATAATCCTTATAATATGTCGCTCTCATTTATCTTGGAAAGAAGTATTTTTTATACTGATAATATCGGATGTGATTTTATTGAAATAGTTGCAGAATCAAGGGGTAAAAAAGAAGACGGCCAGCTATTTACACAATATCAACTAATACTGTCTAATGGAACAAAGTATATAACTAATGAAAGATTTAAAAGTAAAATTAAATCATTTAAATTTGTTGATAAATCTGAAAATAATACTGGAACACAAATTGCCGATCTTATAGCATATCCAATTGCAACAAAAATAATATATCCAGAAAGAGTTAATTTAGTTTTTGAAGTATTGGAAGATAAAATCTATAGACAGTTTCCAAATTCCGACTATTTAGGATATGGATTAAAAGTATTCCCCTAAACGAAACAAGTCCCCTCAGGGACTTGCCGATCGTGTTCCACGATCCAATTAATAATATAACAAATTATTTATCATTTTGTCAAATAGTTTTAAAGTGGTGCCCGAGGCCGGAATCGAACCGGCACGAGGATAAACCTCAACGGATTTTAAGTCCGTTGCGTCTACCAATTCCGCCACTCGGGCGATGACTGAATTATTTTAACAAAATTACAATAGACTGTAAACAATTCCATCCAAAATATCATCTTCACTGACAAGCAATTTTTCCACATCAAGCATATTCATAATCTGAAGCAAAATAGCAGTGCCACTTATGATTATGTCTGCCCTTTTTGGATCAAGCCCGGCAATTTTTTTTCTTTCTTCAAGATTTACACTGCAAAATAATCCATAAATTTGCCTTATTTTCTGTTCTGATAAAATATGGTGATGAATTTTATTCTTACTATATGCTAGCAGCTCCAAATCTACTGCAGCTAATGTTGAAATTGTGCCTGCCAGGCCAACCAGGATAGAGAATCCTCGTTTTTTAATTTTATTAACTAAATCTATTAGCCTGGTTGAAATAAATTCATTTAAGTCTGTCAGTTCATGATTGCCTGGTTTGCCGGCTGAATTTTTAATGAATCTTTCAGTCAGATTGACGCAGCCCAGATCAATGCTTTGCACCAAAATAATTTTATCTTCATGGCTGCCAAGAATAAACTCTGTGCTCCCCCCGCCTATATCGATTACTAAAATATTCTTTAAATCAGTTTGATGCGATAGTGCCACACCCCTTAAAGCCCCACAAAAGCTCAGCCGTGCTTCTTGCCTCCCTGTAATCACTTCAACATTGATGCCGAGCTTTTCATTTACAAGTTTTTTGAACCAGATTGTATTTTTTGCTTTCCTTAAAGCGCTTGTCCCGACAACCCTGAAACTTTCAACACCTTCGCCTTTTATCTTTTTAAGGTAACTCGCCAGAACTTCCATAGTTTCTTCTGCAGAATGCTTGGAAATCAAACCCGTCTTATCCAGATTTTTTCCAATGCGGGTAATTTTCATTTCCCTTGCAAGTGTCGTAAGTTTATAAGTACTGCCTGGTTTTTTTTTACAACAGGATATCAATAACCTTGTGGAATTTGTTCCGATATCAATTGCGGCTAGTTTCATTTGAAGAAAGGGTGTGTTTATAATTAATTAAGAATTGATTGCATAATTTGTCTGCTTATTCTTTTATTTCCCTGTTATACAAAATAGCAATATTGCCCCATAAATTGGAATCTGAATACACATTTCCAAGTAGACTCTGAGATTGGGAACTATTATCATTTACCGCAGTATCGTCTTCTTTTATTTGTTCTTCCTCTATTTGTACAAAATAATTAGTTTCAAAACCCTTGGTCATATTGAACTGTTTTCTTGCTTCAAGCTCGATTGCTTCATCCTGATACAAGCTTTTTTCTTCAGCAAGAAGCTTTATATTCTTATTTCTTGACGAGTTTAACTTTTCTTCAAGTTCAATCAGTTTTTCACGTTTTTTAATAATATTGGATATTTGATTTAGAGAAGAAAAAACAAAAAGCAGTATAAATATTATGAAGACTGCAATGAAAATATTTATTTTGGCCTTTCTTGACAGCCCACCGATAACCTTAATATTTTTTTCCATTTTGTTTATTTTTTCAATAAATATTGCTACGATTCTTACTGGAAAAAATATTTATTATTTTTTTAAATTAATATTAATTTTTATCTAATAATAAGTATAACATATTTTAACTCTTTTTTGCAATTTCCCAGAGTTCTTCCTTTTCAACAAGCGATAGATTCTTAAAATCAAGGCCATGTTTTAAAGCATAGTCTTCCATAAAATCAAATCTATTAATGAATTTTTTGCACGTATTTTTTAAACTCTCCTCGCTGTCAATCTTTAAGCGCCTGCTTAAATTTACAATGCTGAATAAAATATCGCCAAGCTCGTCAGATATTTGGCCGATTTTCCTACCTGAAAGTTCCCTTTCCAGTTCTTCAATTTCCTCTTTTATTTTATCAAGAACATCATTGCTTTTTTCCCAGTCAAACCCAAATCTTGCAGCTCTTGATTGTATTTCATTGGCATAATGAAGTGATGGCAGCATTTTAGGAATATTTGTAAAAACAGACAGATCGTTGCTTGATTTCTCTTTTCTTTCCTCTTTTTTTATATCTTCCCAGTTTGCCAGAACTTCCTGGCTGCCTGCTACCAGTTTATCCCCAAATACATGAGGGTGTCTCCTAACAAGTTTATTCAAAATGTTTCGAAGCACGTCATTTATATCGAATTCAGAATTTTCTTGGGCAATCTGGCTGTGGAACACGACCTGGAGAAGGATATCACCAAGCTCTTCTTTTAATTCCTGGTAACTCTCACCCTCGATTGATTCAACAGCTTCGTAAGCTTCTTCAACAAGGTTTTTCTTGATAGTCTTATGAGTTTGTTCCCTGTCCCAGACACAACCTTTCTCAGACCTTAGCTTTTCCATGACAGCAACTAGTATCAAAAACAACTCCCCCGGATTTATTGTATTACCTAAATTGTTCAACAGTTTTTCTGTTAATTCAATTGTCATTGGCTTCCGCCTTAAGTAGTCTCGGTTGTATCACTTGTGCCTGTACCCTGATTATTTTTATTTATGTCAAGAAGTGCACCCTTGAGATCAGTAGTATATTTTATATTTGTCTTAAGTATAAGATCATATGCAAATTTTTCCCACTCACCGATTTGCCTACTATTTAAAAGATAGGATTTAATCGTGTCAGTTACTTCACTGAAATCTTTAATATATTCATCTTTATGATCTGTAGCTTTGATTAAATGATAGCCAAAAGTAGTTTCTACTATATCGCTTACTTCTCCAACTTTTAATGCAAAAGCTTTATCTTCGAATTCTTTAATGGTTTGGCCTGCACTGATAAATCCTATATCCCCGCCATTTTCTTTGCTTGCAGTATCTTCAGAGTATGACTTTGCAAGCGCTGCAAAATCTTCCCCGCTTTTTAATTTTTCCTGTACGGCCTTAATTTTATCATTAGCTTCTTTTTTTAATTGTTCGGTAAGCTCCTGTCCTTCCGGTACGTTGAATTTTATCAAAATGTGACTTACCTGAATCTGTTCCGGTACCTTAAACAAGGATTCTTTGTTGTCATCATAATATTTCTTAACTTCTGCATCAGAAATGGTTATATTTTTTGTAACATCCGTATAAATTTTATCTCTAAGAACCTGACTCGAAACTTGATCCATCAGAAAATCTTTGCTTATTTTTTTAGCAACCAGGTCCTTTTCAAGATCGCTCTCAGATGGGTAACTTTTTACAATTTTCTGGTAAGCGTCGTCAATTTCTTTCTGGGTTACCTTAAAATTATTTTTATCAGCATAATTTTGAAGAACCTTTAAAACTATTAATGAATCAAGGATATTAGCCTGAAGGGTTTTAAATTCCGGAGTATTATCTGCAGGAACAGACGTGGGATTCTGGTTTTTCAGGAATTCAACATATGTGTCTACTTTATTCTGTTTAATACTAGCGCCATTGACTGTGGCTAAAGTTTTGCTGAAGTCAAATCTGTAACCAAAATAACCAAAAGCCACCCCGGCAGCTACTGCAAGCGCTACAATTACACTTACAACTGAAATTAAGATTTTGGCTGTTTTAGTTAATCCTTTTTTGGTTTCCTGGACAGTTTTGTGTTTTGGCTGGTTTTTAAGTGTCTTCTTTTTCGCTCTCTGGATCTCTTTTATTTCTTCCTTTTCCCTTATTATTTCTTCATCATCCCAGTGATATATTTTTTTAAAATCTTTTTTTTCGTTATTATCTTCGCTCAATTTAAATCCTTTTTTATAATTTTGATAATGCTTAAATTTGCTTTATAATGCTCCCGGATTTTAAATAAAGCCTATTATATCACTTAAAGTGCTTAATACTAAATCTAAATCTAAATTTTTAACAGAATTTTTAATAAGAATCTCACCGCTTCTCGGCAAATATACAAGATTGGGATTTTTACTGCTCATTTTAGCAGCGCTTGCAGCGCTCATCAATATTTTTTTCAGTAATACTCCCCTGCTTGAATTATAAATAATCTTTTCGATCTTAGCCTTTTTTAATATATTTTTTATAATAGCAATATTGATTAAATTTTTTACCGGCTTTGGAGCGTTCCCGTACCTATCAGCAATGTTTGAAGCTATACTCTTTATATTCTCCTCACTTTTAGCGCTGCCTAACGCCTTATAAATATTTACTCTTTCTTTTTCATTTTTTATATAATTTTTTGGAATATAAGCGCTCACCGGAAGCTCTATATGCACATTGACATCTTCCTCTATTTCAATGCCTTTCAACTTTTCAACTTCTTCCTTTATTATCTGGCAGTACATATCAAATCCTACGCTGTTAATATGTCCATGCTGCCTGGCGCCTAAAAGTTCTCCAGCGCCTCGTATTTCCAGGTCTTTCATTGCTACCTTGTATCCTGAACCAAGTTCAGTATAATCTGAAAGCGTTTTAAGCCTTTGAAATGACTGGAAATTTAGATGCATTCTGTCAGGATAAAAAAAGTAGGCATAGGCTTTTTCAGATGATCTGCCGACTCTTCCCCGGAGCTGGTACATCTGAGCAAGCCCAAACCTGTGAGAGTCTTCAACAATGAGAGTATTTACATTGCTGATGTCCATGCCTGACTCAATAATTGAAGTGGTAAGAAGTACATCGTACTTTTTGTCTAAGAAGTCCTGCATTATTTTTTCAATTTCTTCGCCTTCCATTCTTCCATGGG
>JAHILC010000179.1 GCA_018897225.1 Actinomycetota bacterium | reverse complement strand
ATTATAATCCTGGTATCATGATGTTTTCATTTTTTTATTGTTAATAACTATTGCTAATATAAATATTATAAAAAGCAGTAATATATCTATATAGAACACGCTGTTCTTTGAGAAATGTTCAGACATAAAGCCGCTGACATATTGGAATATAATGCTGCCAAGATAGGCTGCGGCATGAGTATAGGCTGCGATAGATGAAGCATATTTTGAACCAAGATTTAGTGAAAGAATTACCATAAATGAAAAATTTGCAGTAATACATATTCCATAAAAAAATAACATTATGTTTTTTATAATTAAGTTTCTTATGAAAAAAATTAAAATCATAAAAACAAACGATAACAAAATTCCCCACATCAATAATTTTTTCTCTTCTACCTTTCTAATCAATTGATTTTTTATAATCAGCCCAATAAACAACGACATCGAGTAAAGAGCCAAAAATAGGGAACTTTTAAACACTTCTATGTTTAAAGATTCAAAATATGAGGTAAACCATGTAAAAAAAGTAACCATAACTGCAGAATAAAGAAATATCATAAAACCTATTATTATAAAAAATGAATTAAAAATAATTTTTTTATCAATACTAAACAGGTTTTTAATATTTTTCTTCGGTTTAATAATTTTTGGTATTTTTATCGAGATTAAAAAAATCCCAAGCATTATTTGGATTATTACCAGGCTAAGAAAAATAAGTTGCCAGTTCAATTTAACACCGATAAAAAGACTTACAAGAAGCGGTGCAATAATGACGCCCATAGAGTAATAAATTGATGTTTGCATTATTCTGCGTGATTTTTCTTCAAAAAGCACGCCACCAATAATTGAAAAGATTGTTATAGATAAAATTCCTATTCCGAGCTGATAAATAAAATAAAAGACAATGAAAAAAATGAATGTTTTTGAGAGAAATATTCCTAAAGCCCCCGAAGAAAGAAAGACTAATCCTGCTATAAGGACCTTCTTAAAACCTAGATTGTCAATAAAATTATTTAATACAATTGCTGTTATTAAAATAGCCAATATGGAAAATGAGATGGTTGCGCCTATTTTATCAAGACCAATATTTAAATCTTTTGCAATAATCGGTATCAGGGGTCCCACAAGCCCGGTAGAAATACCCAGTACCATTCTCTGGGCAAGTGAGTAAATTAATACTTTTTTAGTAGCAACCTTTGAAAAATCCTGGGTTACATCTGAAAACTTATTGATCATTTATATAGAAAATTATTATTAAATATTCCAAATATTTAATATTGGAACTTATATTTTAACAAATATTTTTACTTACAAAATTTTTGAAAACATCACAACAAACCTACTGTTATTTTAATTCATAATAGCAGTAGGTTTTTTCAGACTAACTTCATCAGGATTAATGTGATTATTTAGTTTTTCTGCCAGGAATAGTTAAAGTTGTTGAAGCTTTGACTTTCTTATCAGTTTTCTTAGCCTTTTTTTTCTTCTTATCCTTCGGGCTCTTATCACCCATTTAAAACACCTCCATTTTTAAACAAATTATAATCTTAAAATTGTAAGCTACACGAAACTAAGAGTTTTATTCTTTTTCTATATATTTTTTTATGTAAAAAATGAAATCTTCGAAATCACCTAAATTGTTTTGCAGTATATCATAAATCTTCTTTATGTCTATTATTCCATATTCATGGACAAGAATATTTCTAAGCCCTGGCATACCTTTTATTTTTTTTGCAAAATCTGCCGGTATAATTTCAAGTTTTCCCAATTTATCTATAATATCGGCATAATCTTCAATTTGATTTTCTCCAATAGAAGCAAGTATGTGATTTCCTATGTCAATAACAATCTGAATTGATATTTGTAATCCATAAAATACAGCCCACTGTTCCTTTAAGGACTCTGATATTTTTACAAAGGGCATTCTTTTTAGATCATGAAGTATTTTTAAATTATTTTTTAATTCATTTATTTTTTTAGTAACCAGAAATTTATCAACCATTAGATTCTTTCTTATTTTATAATAACCAAATCAGGAAATCTTTTTTTGAAGCATTTTATAATCCATATATTTATTTATTGTATCTACTTGAAAATTAATTCTTTCTTTTTCATTGATACTATAGATTAATTCTCCAAAATAAATAACCCGGTGTTTAAGAAGAGGTTTTACATCATTCAATATTACCAAATCTACTTTATTTGTACCAAGCAAATTCATAATATCGGTAAGAGTTTCAGCTTGATACCCATATCTATATAGCTCATCATCGATTTTTATTTTATCGATAAAAATTGCTATATCAATATCACTGAATTTGTTTGTTTTCTTTGTAATTTGAGAACCAAAAATATATGCAAACAAAACTTCCTTATGCTTTTTAAAATAGCTTAAAAGCTTTTTTTTTACTATAGTTAGATTAATTTTATCTTCCATTTTTTTAAATTAATAACCTATGTATGTGTATTTATTACCTCTTGCAATAAATTTTGTAAGCATTCATCACACTAGCCATATTTTTTTTGTAATTTCAACATTATTTTATCATTTTTCTATAAAAAATGGTTATATTAATTTTCTTTATTTTTCTCTTGTATTACTATTTCAAATATATTATACTCATAATATTAAGTAATACAAATATTAAATTATATTAGATAAATATTATAGTATGACTATTACTAAATTAGTAAAACTCAATAAGAAAGGCCAACTTGTAATCCCTCAGGAAATCAGGGAGAAGATGGGTATTAAAACAGAAGATGCTGTTGTTATTTTTACTAGAGGTGATGAAACAATTTTATTGACTCCTCAAAAATATGCTGAATATACTTGTGGTTTAATGAAAGGTACATGGGGGTCTTCAAAAAAAGAGGTCGATGCATATATTAATGAAGAGAGAGGCTCTTGGAAGTAAACGGTTTTTATAAAAAACTAAAGAACTTAAAAAGTGTGTGTATCGATAGTTCGGTTCTAATTTACCATCTGGAAACCATCAAGCCTTATAACATTTTAACAAAGGCTCTTATTGAAAAAATTGCCGGGGGCGGAATATTCTGTAATATCTCTGCTTTAACAATAACAGAGCTTTTAGCAAAACCTTACAGATTAAAAGATTACGATCAGGTTTCGGTGTTTGAAGGATTTATCAGTTCCCTTCCAAATACTAAAATCCAGCCTTTCGACTACAACATTGCAAAATTTGCAGCATCTCTGAGAGGTGATTACAATCTAAGAACTCCAGATTCGATCATACTTTCAACTGCCTTAATTACATGCTCGGATGCTTTTATTACTAATGATATTTCCTTAAAAAAATTAAATATAAAAGATATCAAAATCCTTATCCTGGATGAATACCTGTAACCTCTTTATTTTCTCCGCGATGTCTTTTTAAAAAACCTCTTTTTTCCTCCGGAAGGCGAATATGGCCTATGGGTTTTTGTGCCGCCGCTTTTTGTGCCGCCGCCTGAACCGTCTACTCTTATTTTCCTTCCTTTATAGACCTCATTCTCAAATGAATCAAGGACATCCGGCATAAAGGGCTCTTTTATGTCGATAAATGAATAAGCCACTTTGACATTTATCCTTTCAAATGCTTCTGCGGACAGCCCCGTCATCTCCATAAGATAATTGGCCATCCTGCTTGTATTAAAACCGTCCATAGTGCCAATGTTTATAAACATGCTGTTGCCTTTTTTATTTGAATCTTTGGTCCTTATATGATCCTTCTTTAAAAAATCTATGTTTAAGTCATCTTCTTCCCTGTAATATTCTATAAAACGATTGAACTCAAGGGAAACGATCCGTTTTATAAGCTCGTCCTTATCAATATCTTTAAGCTCGTCATATATTGCAGGAAGGTATTTGGAGATTTCCTCCCTGTCTATCTCTACTTTCTGTATCTTTTTCATAAGCGCCATAAGCTGAGCCTCACATACCTCTACACCGCCCGGTACCTTTGTGTAAACAAGTTTTGTGTTTATCTGTTTTTCTATCTGCCTTATCTTACCCATATCCTTTGTATTGGCAATCGAGACCGTTACTCCTGACTTTCCGGCCCTTGCAGTCCTTCCGCTTCTGTGCGTATAGAGCTCTATCTCGTCAGGCAGCCTGTAATTTATTACATGGCTTACATCATTTACATCTATGCCTCTTGCAGCCACATCTGTCGCAACCAGCAGCTGCAGGGTCCTGTCCCTGTAATGCTTCATGACCTTGTCACGCAAAGTCTGGCTTAAATCACCATGCAGGGAATCGGCATTATAACCGTCATTTATAAGCCTTTCAGATATTTCCTGGGTCTCTGTCCTTGTCCTGCAAAATACAATTGCAAAAATATCAGGGTTTGCATCCACAATCCTCTTTAATGCTTTATAGCGATCGTGCTCGTGCACCACATAATAAATATGTTCGATATTTTCTGCCGCAGCATTCTTCGCTCCGACAGTAATCTCATAAGGATTGCTTAAATACCTTGATGTTATTGAATGTATCCCATCAGGCATGGTAGCTGCAAACAGCCAGGTACGCTTATTGGCAGGTGTAAACTCAAGTATTGCATCAATATCCTCCTGGAAACCCATGTTCAGCATCTCATCAGCTTCGTCAAGAACTACATATTTAACGGTAGAAATATCTATCTTCTTCCTTCTTATAAGGTCTGTAAGGCGGCCGGGTGTTGCAACCACTATGTGCACGCCTTTCTTTATTCTGCTTATCTGGTTTTCTATGCTTGCCCCTCCATAAACTGCAGCTATTTTTACTTCACCAAGATACCTGCAGTAATTCTCAAGGTCTTTTGCAATCTGGACACAAAGTTCCCTGGTGGGAGCCAGTATAAGCCCCTGTATTATCCTAGAGCCCACATCTATGAGGCCAATAAGCGGCAGCCCGAAAGCGGCAGTTTTTCCGGTCCCTGTCTGGGCCATGCCGATAAAATTTCGGCGGCCAT
>JAHILC010000018.1 GCA_018897225.1 Actinomycetota bacterium | reverse complement strand
GAATTAATATCACCGATTATGTCACCCATATACTTTTCAGGAATTGTAATTTCAAGCTCCATTACAGGTTCCAATATCACCGGGCTGGCTTCGGACATACCCCTTTTAAACGCCATTGATGCTGCTATTTTGAAAGCCATGTCTGATGAGTCCACAGTATGGAATGAACCATCGTAAAGGTTTACATAAATGTCGACTACTGGAAAACCAGCAAGCGCCCCGGCAATAAGTGACTCTCTTATACCTTTTTCAACACTGGGAATGTAGTTTTTTGGTATTGAACCACCGAAGATGCTGTCTTCGAATTTAAAGCCTTCACCGCTTTTGAGTGGTTTTAACTCGATGAACACATGACCATACTGGCCCCTGCCACCAGATTGCTTTTTATATTTATATTCTGTTTTGGCATCTTTTTTAATAGTTTCCTTGTATGCGACTTCAGGTATAGACATTGTTACATCTATATCGAATTTTTCCTTAAGGTTTTCCTTGACAACTGAAAGATGGAGGTCTCCCATTCCCCATACAATATTCTGATGTACTTCAAGATTTAGCTCGGTTCTTAGGGTCGGGTCTTCCTCAATTATCCTTGACAGTCCCATTCCAATTTTTTCTTCATCACCTTTACTTACGGGTAGTATAGCTCTGGGAAGTGTGGGCTCAGGATATGTTGTTTTTTCCATTCCAATAAGCTTATCTGCATTGCAAATAGTATCGTCATTGGATATGTCCATTATTTTTGAAACAGCTGCAATATCACCACATGTTGCTTCATGTAAATCTGATTGTTCTTTACCCTGCAGCGCAAATAAATTGGTGAATTTATGTGAACTCTTTGTTCCGGGCAGGTAATAGCTGCCGTTGGTTTTAATTGTACCTGAAAAAATTCTGAATATTGATAGCTTGCCTATATATGGATCAGCCATTGTCTTAAAAACATAAGCAAGAACCGGGCCATCACTTGCTGGTTTTATTTCTATTTCAGAATCTTTACCAATTTCTTTGACTTTCAAAGGTTTGATTTCCTGAGGTGAAGGCAGCAGATTATTTATATAATCCATCAGTATATCGACACCGATATTTTTACCTGAAGAAGTTGAAAAAACCGGTATAACCTTGCTTTCAACAACCGCATTCTTAAATACCCCGCTTATAATTGAAGCTTCAATTTTTTCACCGTCAAGATATTTATTTAAAAGATCATCATTCGTTTCGACTATTGATTCCACCAGACTGTTGTGATAATTTTCAACCTCTGATTTTTTACTTTCATCAACTGCAGATTTTACTCCTTGATATTCACCATTCTTATATAAGTACGACTGGTTCTGCAGTAAGTCTATAACACCACAAAAAGATTCACCTTCACCAATTGGGATAGTTATTGGAACAAGATTTAATCCTGTACTGCTTTTTATTTTTTCAACAGTATCGGAAAAATCTACATTTTCGTGGTCCAATTTATTAATTACAAAAAAAGCAGGTTTGGGATTTTGTTTCAGATATTCAATTAATTTTTCTGTTGTGGCCTGTATTCCTGATTTAGCATCTATTACCATGAGAAGTCCGTCAGCAACTTTAATTGTGGAAATAGCCTGGCCAATAAAATCCATATAACCGGGTGAATCTATCAGATTAACGTCATAATTTTTCCATTTATAACTAAGTATGCTTGAACTAATGCTAAAACCTCTTTTCATTTCAAGAGGACTGAAATCCGAAACAGTATTTTTTGCTTCTATTTTACCAAGTCGGTTAATTGCCCCGGAATTAAATAAAAAGCATTCTGCAAGGGACGTTTTACCTCCACCATTTCCAGATATCAAACCTATGGCCTTTTTATTTGCAATATTAGTGCCACTCATTAATTTCCTCCCAAAATATCCTGACAAATTGGTATTTTTTATAAACTATCAAATAAACTAAAAAAAAATATACCATAAAATCATTAATGTGTAAAAACAAATAAGTCATTTTTATTTGTTAATATGGTATAATTTATCTCCAGAAAATTTATAAATTTATTGTAAAATTTCAGGAATTTTAAAAATTTTTTATAACCGGAGGTTAAGTATGTTAGCAGCAATTTTAATTCCGCTTGTGGCAGTTGTGGCTATTATAATAATAATATTTCTGGTTGGGATTGGTCTTTACAACTCAATAGTTTCTTTGAGAAACAGGATTGATAATGCCTGGGCCCAGATTGATGTACAGCTCAGGAAAAGATATGACCTTATACCAAACCTGGTAGAGACAGTGAAGGGCTACGCGGCGCACGAAAGCCAGACACTGGAAAAAGTGATACAGGCCAGGAGCATTGGCATGGATGCTAAATCAGTTACAGATCAGGCTAAAGCCGAAAATATGATAACAAGTACTTTAAAGTCTTTATTTGCTGTTGCTGAGCAGTATCCAAACCTAAAAGCCGATCAGCATTTTTCAAGGCTTATGGAAGAATTGAATGGTATTGAAAGCAATATTGCATATGCAAGACAATTCTACAACGATTCTGTAATGCAATTTAATACAAGGATTCAAACTTTTCCAGGGAATATTTTTGCGGGGTGGTTTAAGTTTACATCAAAAGATTATTTTGAGATTGAAGAACCAGAAGCTAGAGGTCCTGTAAAAGTTCAGTTTTAATTTGGTGACTTAAAAGTTGAGGAGAGAGTAAGGCGGCTTGAGAAGATGTAAATAATTATACTGGGAGGTGTTTTAAATAAAATGGAAAAAGGAACTTTAAGAGTTAAAGAAGGGCTTGCAGAAATGCTAAAAGGTGGCGTTATAATGGATGTCACAACACCAGAACAAGCAAAAATTGCAGAAGATGCAGGAGCAGTGTCTGTGATGGCGCTGGAAAGAATCCCTGCAGATATCAGGGCGGCAGGAAGTGTGGCACGAATGACTGACCCTGAAATAATACTGAAAATCATGGATACTGTTTCAATACCGGTTATGGCAAAATGCAGAATAGGACATTTTGCAGAAGCTCAGATTCTTGAAGCAATCGGTGTTGACTATATTGATGAAAGTGAAGTTTTAACTCCTGCAGATGAAAAATATCATGTCAACAAGTGGGATTTTAAGGTGCCTTTTGTTTGTGGCGCCACTAATCTTGGCGAGGCCTTAAGAAGGATTGGTGAAGGCGCAGCGATGATAAGGACAAAGGGTGAACCAGGAACTGGTGATGTGGTTGAAGCAGTAAGACATATGAGGATCATCAGATATGATATTGTAAGGATAGCAGCTCTTCCAATTGAAGAAATGATGACTGTAGCAAAGGAGCTTGGAGCTCCATACGAGCTGGTTTTATATGTTCATGAGTATAAAAAACTGCCGGTAGTA
The DNA here is from genome assembly GCA_018897225.1 of Actinomycetota bacterium. Classification (GTDB taxonomy): domain Bacteria; phylum Actinomycetota; class Humimicrobiia; order Humimicrobiales; family Humimicrobiaceae; genus JAHILC01. Next base: position 57 of record JAHILC010000018.1, on the reverse strand, counting down.
AATTTTTCTGCCGGAGGAATTGCAACTCCTGCCGATGCATCAATGATAATGCAGCTT
>JAHILC010000178.1 GCA_018897225.1 Actinomycetota bacterium | reverse complement strand
CACATCCGGCAAAAAGCCGATAAAATTTATTAATTCAATACCTGAAAAAGATGAAAGTGACACCCAGCTTGCAGTTGATTATGCGGTAGGATTAGGAGCAAAAAGAATCTTAATTGTTGGAGCAGCCGGAGACAGGATTGATCACACTCTTGCAAACCTTTTCTTGCTTGCATCCCCGTCTGCAGAAAACTCAGATATAAGAATCCTGACAGAAAATAGTGAAATTTTTGTTACAAGAAAATCCTGTCAGATTGCTGGAGCAGCTAAAAAAATGGTGTCGCTTTTTTCGCTTAGCCCTTATACAAATTTCATAAAAACAAGCGGGTTGAAATACAAGCTTAAAAATGAAAAGTTGCTTTTCAGTCCTGTCAGAGGTTTGAGTAACGCATTTACTGGAAGTAAAGCCAGAATTGAAATCAGTGAAGGAACATTGCTTATAATAAAAGAGTTGTAAATATTTATAAGAATCTGGTGATTTATATGAAAAAAATTAAAAATATTACTAATATAATTTATCCGGCAATATTTTTCATTGTATTACTGCTGGTTTGGGAAGGCATATCCAGATTTGGAGCAGTACCTGTTTTTATTTTACCCTCCCCCACCATGATAATTTACAGTTTATTTGTTAATTTTCCTTCAATGGGAATTCATATATTAATCACTTTATACGAAGCAGTTTTAGGTTTTATAATTGCAATAGTTATTTCAATTATTGCGGCTTTGGCAATGGATTCAATATCACCGGTTAAAAAAGTTTTATACCCATTGCTTATCGCTTCACAGACAATTCCGATAATTATTCTGGCTCCTCTTTTTATAATATGGTTTGGATATGGTTACCTTCCTAAAATAATTATTGTAGTCCTTATCTGTTTCTTTCCAATCACAATCAGCCTTCTGCAGGGTTTTGCATCAGTCGACAAGGAGCTGCTGGATTTACTGCGATCAATGAATGCCAAAAAACTCCAGGTTTATAAAATTGTAAAATTTCCTTCAGCAATGCCCGGTTTCTTTTCCGGATTAAAGATTGCCGCTACTTACAGTATAATGGGCGCTACTATAGGTGAATGGGTCGGCGGCAAAAATGGTCTTGGGGTATATATGATAAGGGCGAAGTTTTCTTTTGCAACAGACCGGGTCTTTGCAGCAATAATTGTAATAACTGTTCTGAGTATATTATTACTTAAAATAATTGATTTGATTGAAAATCATTACATGCCATGGCTAAAAATATCAAAAGAAGAATATTTGGAGGATTGATTAAAATGAAAAGAAAATCAAAAAATTTAAAAGCACTTTCCGCTATTATTATAATTGCGGTGCTTGCCCTAATGATGCTTTCCTTATCAGTTTTTTCAGGATGCAGAAAACCATTAGATATGAAAAAAATAACAGTCGTCCTGGATTGGGTACCCAATACAAACCATACGGGAATATATGCAGCTGTGGCTAATGGATATTATGCCCAGGAAGGCTTGGACGTTGACATTATCCAGCCTACTGAAGGCGGAAGCGCTGATTTAATTGCTGCAGGTAAAGGTGAGTTTGGCATAAGCTATCAAGAGCAGGTTACATATGCTCGCACTGCTGATACACCGCTTCCCGTTGTAGCAATTGCTGCCGTGATACAGCATAATACATCAGGATTTGCATCACCTGTTGAAAAAAATATAAAAACTCCATCAGACTTTGAGGGAAAGAAATATGGCGGATGGGGTTCACCGATGGAGGATGCCATATTAAAAGCTCTAATGAAAAAATATGGTGCGGATTTTTCAAAACTTGAAATAGTAAACATTGGAGCTTCAGATTTCTTTACAAGTGTTACAAGAGATGTTGATTTCTCCTGGATATACTATGGTTGGGATGGCGTAGCAGCAGAACTTAAAAACTTTAAGATAAATTTCATACTGCTGCAGGATCTTGATCCGCTTCTGGATTTTTATACCCCGGTTATAATAGCAAGTGAAAAAACAGTTAATGAAAACCCTGAACTTGTAAAGAAGTTTCTACGAGCTACTGCACAAGGTTATGAATTCGCTATCAGCAACCCTGAGAAAGCTGCAGAAATATTGACAGGCAGTGTTCCTGAGTTGGATAAAAATATAGTTGTAGCAAGCCAGAAGTACCTTGCAAAGCAATATATCAGTGATGCCAGAAGATGGGGCGAAATGAAGGAGAGTGTCTGGAGCACATTCGGAAATTGGATGTATGAAAATAATCTGATCACAAGAAAGCTGGAAGCGGCCAAAGCCTTTACCAATGATTTTTTACCCTGATAGGGAACCAGGATAGCTAAAGCTTATTAGAATTGAGCAAACAGTTAATTGTTTTTTAAATGTAATAACCAAAAGCAAAAATGGAAAAACCAAAAGCAATAATAGAAGCAATAAATATTAAAAAAAGCTTTGGCGATCTCCGCACACTAAAAGATGTATCACTAAGTCTTGAGAAAAACCAGATTGTAACCT
>JAHILC010000177.1 GCA_018897225.1 Actinomycetota bacterium | reverse complement strand
TTCCAATTGCAAGGCTTGCAGCAGCCCAGGCAGCGCTGAGAGATTAATAGGAACTTCCCAAGATAGTCCAGTACCACTTTAAATAATCTCCATTTAGTTGTAAACTAATTACATTATTTCTAATTATTAAAAGCGCAGGCATCGCGGGCAATATATATTTTTAAATCTTCTAAAGTAACTCAAAAATATTCATGAATAAAAGCTTAAAAGAAGGCGAAATTAACGAATTAAAATCCAGAGCTGATATTCAAAGCATTGTTTCGGGTTATGTAAACTTAAAGAAATCAGGCAAGAATTACCTGGGCCTTTGTCCATTCCATAAAGAAAAAACTCCATCTTTTTCGGTAGACACACGCAAGCAGCTTTACCACTGCTTTGGTTGCGGTGAAGGCGGCGATGTGATCAGTTTTATAAAGAAAGTGGAGAATATTGATTTTGTCGAGGCTGCGGAATTTTTAGCAAAAAAGGTAAATTATAACCTGCAATTTGTTCACACAGGTTCTCCTGAAGCGTCAGAAAAAAGAAGCAGGCTGGTAGAGTTGAATGAGCTTGCAAGGAAATATTATAATTTTGTCTTTTTTAAGAGCAAAAAAGCAGCTCCAGCTCGAAGCTATCTCATAAAGAGAGGTTTTAAAAAAGAAACACTGGAACTTTTTGAAGTCGGATTCAGCATAGACAGCTGGGAAAATTTTACTGATTTTGCAAAAAAAAGGGGATTTACTTCAAAGGAAATTGTTGATTGCGGACTTGCAATTGAAAGTAGTGGCAGGGCGACCAGCGACATTTACGACAGATTCAGGGGAAGAATCATGTTTCCCATTAAGGACCTTGTTGGAAAAACTATCGGTTTCGGAGGGAGAATAATCCCCGAGCGACAGGCAGCAAGTAGTGAACAAGCATCTAATCAGCCAACCAGGCAGGCAAAGTATATAAACACACCCGAAACAAAGCTTTATTCAAAGAGCAAAAATATCTACGGGTTATTTGAAGCTAAAAACAGCATTGTTGACAGCGACCAGGCTTTAATAGTTGAAGGTTATACGGATGTGATGGCTCTCCAACAGTCAGGAGTAAAAAATGCAGTTGCAAGCCTTGGTACAGCTCTTACGACTGAGCAAATTGAACTTCTGGGAAGGTTTACTAAAAATATTGTGCTTGTTTTTGATAGTGATACTGCTGGAGTCAATGCTTCCCTTAAAGGCATTGAAAGGCTCCGGGAGTATAATGAAAAGCTCGATCTTTTCCATGACAGCAATATAAATATAAAAGTTGCAGTCCTTGAGGCAGGGTATGACCCTGCAGACTATGTCATTAAAAATGGTAAAGATAAATTCCAGGATAAACTTGAAAAAGCAGCCACTATTATAGATTTCACAATTGATATGATTTTAAAAAAATATATTGTTTCAAATTTAAATGAAAAACTTGCTGCAGCAGATGAGCTGCTGAAATTTACTTCAACCCTTTCATCTAAAATAGTCCAGGAAGAATGCATAAAAAAAATAGCCTTAAAGCTTAATCTTAAGGAAAATCTTCTGGTTGAGCAGATGCTTAAAAAATCCCATGTCAAAAAAGATAAAACTTATTCTGCAAGCAATGGAATAAACGATGACTACAAAGAAACTGAATCAATTTCGCCGTTTAAGAATATAGAGATTGAAGCATTAAAGATTATCATTAATGGAATCGGCAGTAAATTTAAAGATCTGCTCGATATAGGTCCCGAGCATTTCAAATTTGATGATACCAGGAAGATTTATGAAGCTGTAAGAGCAGAAATTGAAGTTCAAAATAAAAAAGAGCAAAAGCTAAACTTTCCTATAGAAATTTCGTCAAATAAACTTGAGAAAGAGGATGAGAAAAAGCTTTATAATCTTATTTTATTCAGTTCAATAAATTATACAGATAGTGATCTTGCCAGCCTTGAAGTCTACAATAATTTGAAAAAGATTCATATTTCGGACCAGGTGGAAGAAATCAAGAAACAGCTTTTAAAACTTGAGAACTACAGTAAGGAGTTTAATAAACAAGATTTGGAAGGCCAGGAAATTAAAGACAAAGGAGTAAGACTGGCAAACAAGATAAGAGAGTTAAGTTATAAGTTGAATGATCTGGAGCAGGAAAAAAGAAATTATATCCTTAAATAATTAAAAAATAACTAAATAAATAGATTGATTTTTTATCAAATTGATGTAGAATTACTTTTTCCGATTATTTTGTTTTAAGCAGTTTTGTGCTGCAATCTTTTGTATGTTTTATTTTTATTTTATGTATTTTTATATATTTGAGGTGATTAGAATATGAAAAGAATGTCCGAATTTAGGCTCGAAGAGGTTAAAGATCTCATTAGCAAGGGCAAGGAAGAAGGCATACTTACTACCGAAGAAATTACTGAGACATTATCGGACATAGATTTGAGCAAAGAGCAGATTGAGAACATTTATGATGTTATACAGAATCTGGGTATCGAAATTGTCAGCGAAGAGGATGAAGATATTGACAATATAATTCAGAGGAAAAAAGATGAAGAGATACTAAAGAACAAGAAGCTCGATTATAGCATAAAGTCTCCTACTAATGATCCCGTAAGGATGTATTTGAAAGAAATAGGCAAGGTAAGACTGCTGACTGCTGCTGAAGAAGTTCAGCTGGCCAAAAGAATCGAAAAAGGCGACATGACTGCCAAAAGCCGCCTGGTTGAAGCAAACTTAAGGCTCGTAGTAAGCATAGCCAAGAAATATGTTGGCAGAGGAATGTTATTCCTGGACCTTATCCAGGAAGGTAATCTTGGTTTAATAAGAGCTGTTGAAAAGTTTGATTATAAAAAGGGATACAAATTTTCAACTTATGCAACATGGTGGATAAGACAGGCAATTACTCGTGCTATTGCAGACCAGGCAAGAACGATCAGGATTCCGGTTCATATGGTAGAGACTATCAACAAGCTCATAAGGGTTCAGAGACAACTGCTGCAGAAGCTCGGCAGGGAGCCTACTCCGGACGAGATTGCAAGATATATGGAAATTACATCTGAGAAGGTAAGAGAAATCATGAAGATTTCCCAGGAACCTGTTTCACTTGAGACTCCAATTGGCGAAGAAGAAGACAGCCATCTTGGTGATTTCATTGAAGATTCCGAAGTTGAAGCTCCTTCGGAGGCAGCGTCATTTACGATGCTTCAGGAGCAGTTAGGCGAAGTTCTTAATTCGCTTAACGAGCGTGAAAGAAAAGTTATCCAGCTCAGGTTCGGCCTTCAGGATGGTCATCCAAGAACTCTTGAAGAAGTTGGCAGGGAGTTTGGTGTAACCAGGGAAAGAATAAGGCAGATTGAATCAAAGACCCTGAGCAAGCTTCGACATCCCAATAGAAGTGGGGCGCTAAAAGATTTCCTTGAAACATAAGCAGCTTTAAGTATTTTTTTAGTTGAAATATAGTGTTCAAGAATTTATAATATCACAGTGCACACCGGTTTTTCCTCGGTAGCTCAATGGTAGAGCGTTCGGCTGTTAACCGAAATGTTGTAGGTTCGAATCCTACCCGGGGAGCCAACCTAAATGGCGGCTCTACACCCAAAACCGGGGCAATTATCTTT
>JAHILC010000176.1 GCA_018897225.1 Actinomycetota bacterium | reverse complement strand
TTTACCATATCCTCTTTTATAAGATTTGGCACACCTGTCGCTACTATAAGTATGTCTGCATTTTTTGTATGCATTTTCAAATCTTTTGTTTCAATATGGCATATTGTCACTGTGGCCCACTCGTTTAAAAGAAGAAGCGTACAAGGCTTGCCTACTATCTCGCTGTGTCCGACCATAGTTGCGTTTGCTCCCCTTATTTTTATGCCTTCCCTTTTTAACATCTCTATTATTCCCGATGGTGTTGCTGGAACAAGGCATTCCTGCTGAGCAACAAGCCTTCCCATATTTACAGGATGGAAGCCATCTACGTCTTTCTCCGGCAATATAGCTTCAAGAACCATGTTCTTATCTACTTGTGGCGGAAGTGGAAGCTGAACTAAAATCCCATGCATATCTTTTCTATTATTCAATTTATCGATTTCAACAAGGATATCTTCAGTTGAGGCAGTATCAAGCATTTTTATGGTTTCTGATGCAAAACCAACTTCATCACAGCCTTTCTGCTTGTTTGCAACATAAACCTTTGAAGCTGGATTTTCGCCAACCAGTATTACTGCAAGGCCTGGTTTTAGCCCTTTTATTCTAACCAGTTCCTCAACTTCCTGTTTTATCTCATTTTTTATATCAGCAGATATTTTGTTTCCATTGATCAATTTTGCCATTTTTTACCCCTCATATTATATTTTTTCAAGATATAAATTATAAATTTTTTAGAACAATCCAACTATATTACCGTCTTCATCTATATCAACTTTTGTGCCTGCAGGTACTTTTGGAAGTCCAGGCATTGTTCTCATTTCACCAAGAAGCGGATATAGAAAACCAGCTCCTACAGAAGCTCTGACGTCTCTTATTGGAACCCTGAATCCTTTAGGCCTATTTTTAAGATTAGGATCATGGGACAGTGACAGATGGGTCTTTGCCATGCAAATCGGCAGCTTATCAAAACCCTGCCTGGTATATAGTTCAATTTTCTTTTCAGCAAGCGGAAGGTAATCTACACCATCTGCACCATAAATCTTTGTGGCAATAGTCTCAATTTTTTTCTTAATTGGCCAGTCCAGCGGATACAGGAATTCAAATTTAGATGGTTTCTCAGCAGCTTTGACCACAGCTTCTGCCAGCTCTACTCCACCTTCTCCGCCTTTTAACCATACTTTGCTCACAACTGCATCTTCTGCTCCTGCTGCTTTGGCTCGTTCCCTGATTGCTTCCATCTCTTCACTTGTATCCGAATCGAAATTATTAACCGCAACTACAACCTGTAATCCAAAAAGCTTCATGTTTTCTATCATTTTTTCCATGTTGCTGCAGCCTTTCACTACAGCCTCAATGTTAGGTTTTTCCATTAACTCTTTGTTCACTGGTTGGCCTGGAATGAATTCAAAACCACCGCCGTGCATCTTTAAAGCTCTAACTGTACACACAATTACAACTGCGTCTGGTTTTAAGCCGCTGTATCGGCATTTTATGTCCATAAATTTTTCTGCTCCCATATCTGCGCCAAATCCACTTTCAGTAACTACATATTCCCCCAGTTTTATTGCCATTAGGTCAGCAATTATGGAACTGTTCCCATGCGCAATATTGGCAAATGGACCTGCGTGCACAAAACAAGGCGTATGTTCCACTGTTTGCAGAAGGTTTGGCTTTATTGCATCTCTTAAAAGAACTGTCATAGCGCCAGCAACTTTTAGATCTTCGGCTGTTACGGGCCTGCCATCATAAGTTGTCCCTACTACCATTTTCCCAATTCTTTGCCTTAAATCCTTTAAGCTTGTAGTCAAGGCAAGGATTGCCATAACTTCCGAAGCAACTGTAATATCATAACCAGTTTCTCTAGGCAGTCCATTTGCAGCTCCGCCAAGACCTACAATAATATTTCTAAGCACTCTATCGTTAATATCCACAACTCTATTTAGAGTTATACTGAAAGGATCAATGTTCAGGTCATTGCCTTTCATCAAATGAGTATCAAGGAAAGCTGCAAGTAAGTTATGCGCAAGACCTACGGCATGGGTATCTCCCGTAAGGTGCAGATTGAAATCTTCCATTGGAAGCACCTGAGAATAACCACCACCGGCGGCGCCGCCTTTAATTCCAAATACCGGACCTAAGGAAGGCTGCCTGATACAGGTAACTGCTTTTTTACCGATTTT
>JAHILC010000175.1 GCA_018897225.1 Actinomycetota bacterium | reverse complement strand
CAAATCCAGTCTGTACTTCATCCAGAATAAGCAAGATTTTTTCCCTGTCGCATAATTCTCTCAAAGCTTTTAAAAATTCTTTAGAAGCAACATTTATTCCGCCTTCACCCTGGATAGGTTCAATAAGAATCGCACATGTTTTATCATCTATTTTGCTAATTACGGAACCCAGATCATTTAAATTTGCATAATCAAAGCCCTCGAGAAGCGGCTGAAATACTTTTTGCTTCTCCTCCTGGGCAGTTGCAGAAAGTGCTCCCATGGTCCTGCCATGGAAAGACTTGTAAAATGAAATAATCCTATATTTTTGGGGTGAAATTTCCCCCCTTGCATATTTTCTTGCAAGTTTGACGGCACCTTCAATTGCTTCAGTACCACTGTTTGCAAAAAAGACTTTCTGTCCAAATTCTGTTATTCTGCAAAGCTTTTCTGCCAGTTCAACCTGGGCTTCATTGTAATAAACATTTGAAGACTGGATAATTTTCTCCGCCTGTTTCTTGATGCTTTTTACCACGAATTTGTTGCTATGACCTACATTTAGACACCCGTAGCCTGCAATGAAATCAAGATACTTATTGCCATCAGCATCCCAGAGATACTGCATTTTTGCACTCGTAAAAACTGCAGGAAGCCTGTTGTAAGTAGGCATAATATATTTGCTGCCTTTGTTAAAGATCCTTAAATTTTTGTCGCTTTTCATATCTTGATTTTTTCCCAGTACTTCTTTTTTCATTTTTATTTAACTTCTACAGTGTTATCATGGTTCCGATACCTTTATCCGTGAAAACTTCAATCAGTATTGAGTGTTCGGTAGTACCGTTTAAAATATGTATTTTGACAACCCCGCCTTTTAGAGAATTGATACAAGCCTTTACCTTGGGAATCATGCCTGCGCTTATTTCACCTTTTTCTATCATTTCAATGCATTTGCCTGCGCTTAACCTTGATATAAGTTTTGTTTCTTTTTGCGCTGCCATAATAATACCGTCAACATCAGTAAGAAGGATCATCTTCAAGGCTTTTAAAGATAATGCTATTTCACTCGCGCAGGAATCCGCATTGATATTATAAATATTCCCATTAGCATCAGTGCCAAGAGTTGCAATTACCGGAATATATCCATTGTTTAAAACCCTGTTTATAAAATTTTCATCAATATTAACAATTTCACCAACATATCCTAAATCCAGCGCCTTACCATTTTTTTTATAAATCTTTTTATTGCACTGAATAAAATTGGCATCATTTCCGGATAAACCGATTGCTAAGTCTCCGTGTTTGTTCAGCATAGAGACAATCTTTGTATTAATGCTGCCAATTAAAACCATTTTAACGACATCTACAGTTTCCTTGTTTGTTACTCTCAGCCCATCTACAAACTCTACCTTAATTTTTTTCTCTTCCATTAGCTCGGTAATCTGCTTGCCTCCGCCATGAACAAGAACCACCTTCATGCCTACATATTTCATCAGGATAATATCGTCAAGCACGTTTTGCATTATCCTGTCATCTTCCATCATGCTGCCGCCGATTTTTACAACTACTATCTTGTCAAAATATTCCTTGATGTAAGGTAGAGCTTCCAGCAGAACCTGCGCCTTTTTCAAATAAACAATTTCTATTTTATTTTCGTTGTCATTGTAAAACTCAATTTCGTTCTTCATCCGACCAGTCCTTCTGCTTCATTAAATCCAAACATAATGTTCATATTCTGAACAGCTTGCCCCGCAGCGCCTTTTAACAAGTTATCTATTGCGCTGAATATCTTTAGGGTGCCAGTCCTGTCGTCAAATGCAATGCCGATCTGGCACATATTTGTACCAACCACATCTTTTAACTGGGGAATTTTCTGACCCAGAAACTTTACAAATATTGAGTACTTATAAAATTCCTCATATGATTTTAAAATGCTAGCAGTAATTTCGCCTGACTCCACATTATCATCAGCGATTTCCTTACCTTTTAATGTAATTTTGCAGTATATCGAGGTAAATATTCCCCTGTCTACAGGAAGCAGGTGTGGTGTGAAACTGACTTTAAAATTTTTATTAGCCAGCTTTTCAATTTCCTGTTCAATTTCCCCTATATGTCTGTGAGCCAAAACCGAATATGCAAAAAAGTTTTCATTAACACTGCAAAACAGATATTCCGGTTTTACTTTCCGTCCTGCTCCGGTAACTCCTGACTTGGAATCAATGTTTATATCCTCAACCATCAAACTTCCATCCTTGAGAACAGGCGCCAGGGCAAGTAAAATTGATGTCGGGTAGCATCCGGGATTTGCAATAAGTCTGGAACTGGCTATCTTTTCTTTATAAATTTCCGGAAGGCCATAAATAAAATCAGGTAAAATATT
>JAHILC010000174.1 GCA_018897225.1 Actinomycetota bacterium | reverse complement strand
TTTAAAATTTAAGTGTTAACTTAACTTATTAACAATATAAATAATGGATGCTCTAAATATTAATGAATTAAAAAATGCAAAAGATGCTGTTAACAATTTCTTAAGAAAATACAAAATGTATTTTGAGGATATTGACATCCATAAATATGTTGACCTGTTTTTAGACGAAATGCAAAGAGGACTGGCGGGAGAGGAAAGTTCTCTAAAAATGTTTCCTACATTCATACAATTCCGCAATAAAATTTTAGTTAATAAACCTGTTATAGTTCTTGATGCGGGTGGAACGAATTTCAGGTCTGCAGTTATAATGTTTAATGACAAAAACGAACCAGTGATCCAGAATTTAAAGCAATCTTATATGCCAGGTTCAGAAAGTGAAGTTTCAAAAGATGAATTTTTCAGGATAATAGTTGAAAATATAAAAGATATCATTGATGAAAGTGATAATATTGGTTTTGTATTTTCTTACCCTATTGAAATTTACCCCACAAGAGACGGTAAGCTGGCTTATTTTACCAAGGAAATCAAGGCAATGGAAGTTGAGGGCGAGTTTATTGGAGAAAATCTGATGGCTGCCATAAAGAAGCAAGGGTTTAAAGGGAGTAAAAAAATTGTAATGCTAAATGATACTGTTGCATCCCTACTTTCAGGAATATCAGCATTTCAAAACAGAAACTTCGAAAGCTACGTAGGCTTTATACTTGGTACGGGTTCAAATGTCAGCTATATTGAAAAAAATTCAAATATAAAGAAAAAACGTATTGCAAACCTGGACGGGGATGATTACCAGATTATAAATATCGAATCAGGGAACTTCTCAAAAGGACCCATGGGGGAAATTGATTTAAAGTTTGACAGCAAGACATTAAATTCCGGGATGGGTTGTTATGAAAAAATGTTTTCAGGCGCTTATCTGGGAGGACTTGCAGCAGAAGTGGTGCGATTTGCTTTAAAGGATGGGTTATTTTCAGATGTTTTTTCAAGAAATTTTAATGATTCCGTAGTGCTGGAATCCAGAGATATTGATGATTTTTTGTTTTATCCACCCCAGAACCCAAGACTTATTGATTTGATAAAAGGTATCGAAAACAGGGATTTGGTCAGCCTCTACCACATGTTCGACAATCTTGTTGAAAGAGCGGCGATTTTTACCTCAATAATTTTAGCTTCAGCAATTATAAAATCAGATAAAGGGAATAATCCCTGCGATCCTATCTGTATAACTGCTGAAGGCAGTAGTTATTACATGATGAAAAACTTCCAGGCAAGGGTTGAATACTATATGAGAAATATTTTAACTCAAAGAGGTAGTTATTATTACGAGATAAACAAGGTTGATAATGCCATTCTTCTGGGAGCCGCAGCCGCCGGATTAGAAAGCCAGCAAATTTAAATAAGAAAGAGGACATTTCTACCGGGGTATGCCAAAATTTCAAAAATTAATAAAAACTTGACTTCAACACAAAGTGTGTTAAAATCTAACACCTGGAATAATATAACAGCATAATAATAGCAAAATAAGAGCAAAAATGGGTTTCTTATATAATAGAATTATTATATTTGATTAACATTTTGTAAAAATTTTAATTATTTATGTCTGAAAACAACTCAATAATTTTAACAAAAAATCTGGTACTGACCTTTCAAAAGCCAGTATCCAATGAGGATTTTGTCAATAAGATTAGGGAATTTGCAAATAATGTCATCCTTTATTTAAAAAATAATGGATGCGACCACGTGGGCCATATAAAATTCATTTCAACTACCAATGGGGAAGATTACCTTCAGCTAAGTGTTCTTGATATGGAGGAAAAACCTAAAATTAACGGAATTTTGAAAAAAACATTTGAAAAGATCAAATTAACTTTAAACGTTATAGTTTTCGGTATAAAAAAAGAAGATATTAACCAAAAAATAACCGAAGAAATTGAAAGTTTGAAAAAATATTTCAACGTAACCTAAAGTTAGCTGCTTAAATCTTACACCCTTATCCTTGATTTAGACTTACACTGAAATCAGGCTCAATATATTTAAGATATAAAAATTTAGATATGCTTTTATAGTCTATTTTCAATAGATCTTCAGGATCGAGGTACTTATCATCATAAATTACACCGAAATGAAGGTGTGTTGTCTCACTTGAAGGGTCGTCTTCAGCTCCTATTGTGGCAATCCTATCTCCCTGGCTAACCTGTGAGCCTTTTGAAACCAGTATTTGCTCTAAATTCAGGTATGTTGTTTTTATTTTTTCATTATGCCTGATTACCAGAGTCCTGCCGCCAATAGGTGAAAAACCAATATAAGTCACTAAACCATTGCCGGAAGCAAGAACATTTTCACCTGCCTCGCCCTCGATGTCGATGCCAGTATGCTTCCTTTCAACTTGTTTCATCTTATCCAGATAGCTGTCTCTGAACCCGACAATTATATTTCCGGACGCCATGGGCATTATAAAAGGCGATTTATAGCTGCAGTAAATCATTCTGGGGAAAAGCAATAGCGGCAGAGCAATAGAGGCAGCAACAATTAAAAATGCTAAAACATTTGATTTTCTCATGCTGGTGATTATAGCACTTTTTTATATTTATGCAATTACATATTTACATAAATATAATTATTAGAAAATTTTATAATTTTAATTGGGCAAGGCGCCAAAGCAATTTTCCGAATTAAACTGATATTCTTTTGACTTAAAGCGGTTTTAATTCGAAATCTACGCCCAATCTCTTGCCGTTGGCTTTAAGCTCTTCAATTACGGGAGCTATGATCGGCACTCCATGTGTTTCATTGAATTTTACAATTTCAAATTCTTTTTCACCTGCGATATAAATTCTTGCGTGGCCAGCCGCTTTCGGGGAGTTCTTAAGTATTTTAATCATATCATCGATCTGCTTCTTGAAATCTATAAGGGGTCTAAAAGCTTCTATATTTACTGTCATGAAGAAGTGACTTACATCTGATACTTTTGGTTCATGTGGAAAACCAACATCGGTCAAGTGAGCTGCTCCCGAAAGCGCAGCACATAAGATTTCAACCATTAGCGCCAGCCCATAACCTTTATAGCCACGCATTATATCGATTCCACCAAGGGGCATTAGCGCTCCCGGTCCGCCGCTTTGAACCTTTTTTGGATCTTCAGTCACATTGCCATCATCATCGATTCCCCAGCCAATCGGGATTTTTTCATTCTTTTCTTCATAAACCTTTATTCTTCCGATTGGAACAACGCTGGTTGCCATATCCAGTACAAACGGGTATTCATTATAAGAAGGCGCAGCAAAACTAATCGGATTTGTTCCCAGGACTGCAGTTCTTCCATAAGTTGGAGCTACCAGTGGCTGTGAATTGGTAAGACTGATTCCAATCATGCCATGTTCAAGCGCCATCATTGCATAATAACCTGCGATACCATAATGGTTGCTGTTTTTTACTGTAGCTATAGCAACATTTGATTTTTTTGCCTTTTCTATGCATTTTTTCATTGCAAGGCAGGAAATAACCTGGCCAAGTCCATTGCCACCATCATATAGAACTGTGGTATCTGTCTCAGATATTATCTTGAACGGGGTTAACGGGTTCATGTATTTTTTTTCCAACCTGCTTCCGTAATAGCTGTAGATCCTTATAAGCCCGTGAGAATCAACACCCCTTAAGTCTGCAGCAATTAAAACATCAGCAACAATTTCTGCATCTTTTTGGGGGATGCCCAGCTTTTCCATGTAAAGCACTGCATAATTGAATAAATCCTCTTTTTTAAATCTCAATACTTTTTCCATTTTGCCTTCCTATTTTGCGGTCTTATTATTTTATTTAAATTTTACCATTATTTAACTTTCCTATAAATTTATTCTTATCTAAATAATTATTATCTCAAAATTTATTTACTTAATGCAACAAAATAAGTAAAATACATTTTTATTTACTTTTCTATTAATAAAATATTATTTATTTGTTCAAGGGGAAAACATTATGAAAAAAAGTACTTTGCTTGTACTTGTCGGTATCCTGACAATCATGCTTCTTTTAAGTTCTGCCTGGGTTATAGCGCCCGACACAATCCAAACCAAAGTCAAAGAGTGGGCTGGGCTTACTAATGCACGACCAATTGCAATTATGATTGAAAACAGTGCAGCTGCACGACCTCACTCAGGATTGCAGAATGCCGATGTAGTTTTTGAGGTTGTTAGCGAATACGGCATTACCCGTTTTGTAGCAGTATTCGGAACAAAAGACGCTTCCATTGTTGGGCCTTTTAGAAGTTCCAGGCCTTATTATGCTGAAATTGCAAAATCTTTTGACCCGATATATTTGTTTTTTGGCACTTATCCTGAATGCTATAAATATATCCAGGATCTTGGAATGTATACAATGAGCGCAATGACTGACAGATCCGGATTGAGCTCAATAGTTGGTACTGCGCCTTACTGGAGAGACTGGACTAGAAGTAAAGTACAGGAACATACTGCATTTACTTCCACAATTGCTGTCAAACAAAAAGCCATGCAGTTAGGATATCCCCTTGAAGGTAATGGAATGCCATTTTCCTATAAGGGCGATGCCGGTGAAGGTGACAGAGGCGGTATAAATAATGTTTTCATAGATTTTGGCACAGCTGCCTATGCTCCCAGAGGATTTAACGTTAATTTTAAATATGATAGAAATTCAAACAGCTATTTAAGATATATGGGCAATAAGCCACATGTTGACCATGAATCGGGCCAGATAATTTCTGTTAAGAATGTTGTTGTGCTTATTACAGATATTGTAGGACCTATAGATAAATACAAACACATGAGTGTAAGAACAACAGGTTTGGGCCAGGCATTTTATTTTATAGATGGAAACGCAGTTGAAGGCACATGGGAGAGAGGCGGAGTTGCTGACAGGTTTGTATTAAGAGACGGCAGCGGCAATGAAGTATCCCTTAATGCTGGAAATACCTGGATTTCAATGGTAATGCCAGGAAAAGTTGGCTGGCAATAAAAAAGATTCAGATCTAAATATTTTTTAAAGCTAAATATTTTTACCAAGCGTTGATTTTGTCAGCGAGGCGTGCTTTACGCCTTTTGCAGACTTGAGTTTTGACAGAATTTCCTGGATGAATTTCATGCTGCCTTTTACAACTATTATTTCAAGGCAGTTGTCATGATCAAGGTGTATATGCTGGCTTGAAATTATATATTTATTATAATCATGCTGGATGTCAAGCAGCTTATCGACAAGCTCTCTCTTGTGGTGGTTATAAACAAGAACTATTGCGCCGGCAACTTCTTCGTCAGCATTTTCCCATTCATCTTCAACAAGCGCAATCCTGATCAAGTCTCTTAATGCTTCCGACCGGTTTTTGTAATTATTGCCGGAAATAAAAGAATCGAATTTTTTTAAAAGGTTTTCCTCTATTGAGACTCCAAATCTTAACAGAGAGCTGTCTTCTTTTTTTGCCAT
>JAHILC010000173.1 GCA_018897225.1 Actinomycetota bacterium | reverse complement strand
TCAGTCTATGAATACTTTCAAATTTTGGAATCATAAACCCCATTATTTTCTTACATATGGTTGCTTTAATATCATTTTTATATAGTTCCGAATCAAGCTCATTAATTCTTACAAAAATTTTTTTATTTACTCTAAGACTTTCCAATTGGTTTGAAATATTTTGCCTTGCCTTTTCTTTCAGGCTTAATGGCACACTGTCTTCAAGGTCAAGAATAAAACCATCCGGATTGAGCATGGTTATTTTATCAAGCATTTTTATACTGGAAGAGGGAATGAATAAAAGAGATCTTAATATTTCCATTTTAGAATTCCTCTAAAATTATAGAAATTTAATAAATCGAAACAAAATTATTGTAAAAGTCCTTTGGACATCAGGTCAAATAAAAAGTCTGCCTTATGGCAGTTTAAATAAACCCAGAACTTACGGCATTTCCGTTTTGTTTATTAAACTGATCAAACCTGCGTCTATGGATTTCTCATCTTTGTCCAGAACAACATTAAAAAGATACCAGTTTTCCTTATGCTCAAGATACTTGCCCGGCTCTATAACAGCGAAAGTACCGAGAGTTTCAACCTCAAATATGTCTGAATCAGTATAAATCTCGGTATTCACGCCAAAATCGACATATTCAACATCAGGATTAAAGTTATACCGTTTAACAAAAACCTGACTGTTTAAATAATATGCTGCCCAGCCCAAAGTATTCAATATGCCGAGTTTCTGCCTGGTTGTTGCCTTTGGATCCTGAATCAGCTGTATATATTTTCTTCCCCATATCCAGCGGGGATCGTCCATTGTCGTATAACTCCATAAAACCAGAGGTCTTACAGGTGTAAGTCTTTCTTCCCACGTTTGAAAAGGCTCCTGCGGGATTATGCCCCGCCCTTCCAGGTTCATGATACTCAAGATCCAGGGTGCCAGTTTTATATCCCATAAAGTTCTGTTATAAATACGATAAGTTATTTCTACCGGACAATTTTTTGCTCCAAATAATATTTGAACTTCTTTCTGCATACCAGTCGTGGGCTCAGTCTCCTGCATCAGGGTGAGGGCTTTGCCATCCCAATCATATTTGACCAATTGGTTATCTGGAAAATAACATCTCGGGTTTGCTTCAGGACCATGCCAGAACCTGGTGCCACCGTAAAGCCTGTACTCCTTTCCGCCCTTTTTACCAAGTTCATTCTCAAATTCCCGAAACAAATTCTGGCCGCCGATACTACCGTACCTTATTATCCTGGGCCCTATATCTGTAGTCACGACAAGTTCATGTGTTTTGTTAAAAAGCCGTATACAGTTCGGCCAACCCTTGTAGTTATATTTAGACTCAAAACCCATAATATGTGTCTCCCCTATTTGTAACCTGTTACTGTAACAGGTTACAGTATATATTATATTATTTTTTAATCATCATCAACATATTTTTAATAAATTTTTGATAAATTTTTAATTTCACTGTTAACCTTGCAGTAACCATTCTGGTACTTGTTTGAAATAAGCATTATGCTTTTTACCCATTCAGCACCATAAGAATTTATTTCATAATCAATTATCTTTGAAATACAAATCTCAGTTTCTAAATAAAAAAATCAAAAACATGACAAACAAACCTGCAATTATTTTATCCCATGTTCCTGTTTATATCGGGCCCAGTTTTGTTTCAGCCAAAAAAATTCACTGAAGTCCCCCAGCCTTTTTATAAAGGGATTGTTCTTCAGTTCAAATCCTATCGTGGAGCTTGGCTTTACTCCATAATTATGGCCGGGCCACACTTCGGTATCGGAGGCAAGTGCCATAATTCTTTTTAAGCTTTCAAATTCTGTTCTTGCGTCTTCTTCATTGTAAGTACCCCCTACTTTGCCTACAAAAAGGGTATCTCCTGTGATCAGTTTATCTTTCACTTTTATGCAGATCGAGTCTGCAGTATGACCTGGGGTATGCATAAATTCAAGTTTAAGCTCCCCCAGATTTAAGGATTCGCCATCTCTTACTTTGATACCGGCACCGCAATTAATAAAAGTGACAGGTTTGACTCTCCCGGCTCCGCGAAACTTATCATTTCCTTGCGAATGGTCGAAATGGGAATGGGTATTTATTACATATTTTATTTCTACCCCTTCTTCTTTTACCGCTTTAATAACCATTAATGGATCCGGTGAAGGATCTACAAGGGCACATTCCTTTGTCTTTTCACAGGCAATGAGGTATGCGTAATTCCGGTCGCCTCCTGATTCTATCTGTTTAAAAATCATCTTTTCTCCCGGGAAGAAATTATAAAAATATTTCAGGCTCCTACTCTCCTATACCGTTACCAGTAAAGTACCATCGGCGGCTAGCCGGGCTTAACTTCTGTGTTCGGGATGTGAACAGGTGTTTCCCCTTCGCTATAGCCACAGTAAACAATAAGCCGAGTACCTACTCTAGTGAACCACTTTGTTGTTTTTAATTTGCACCAATAGGAATTTTCGTCTTTTTTCCTGTGGTAGTGTCAGTGAGTAAATACCTGTTTAATAATAATTGGGGGTGAAAGACATTCCTAAGAATTTTATTCTTCTTTCCATTCACCCCAGCTATGACCATGTCTGCATCTCTTTCCTGATAATAAATTTGAAGTTAGTTTTTCTCCCACATTATCGACTTCAGTGCTATTACAGTTGAGGCATTTAACTTCACCCTTGTTTTCTTCTTCAACATTCCAGAAACTTCCACATCTTCGGCATCTGAACCTATTTCCAAGTAATCTATAGTCTCCACCCTCAATTCTTATTGCTTTTCCATTTACAATAG
>JAHILC010000172.1 GCA_018897225.1 Actinomycetota bacterium | reverse complement strand
TAAATTAAAAACATAATCATTAAAAGCAAGTATGAAGAGAGGGCTATGTTATTTAAAATAATTACTATATGATTTTAGTTTTATTCCAATAATTTATATCGTTAAAATATTGACATACCAAAAAATAATCGATATATTATTATGTAAAAGTAATGGAGACTAACATGAAGACAATAACAGTTTCACCGAAATATCAAGTAGTAATCCCTAAAGAAATACGTGATGGATTAAAACTAAAACCTGGTCAAAAATTACAAGTACTCCAAGCAGAAGACCGGGTAGAATATATTATTTTAAAAGACATTAAGGATGCCAGGGGTTTTCTAAGGGGTATGAATACTGATATTTTAAGAGAAGAAGACAGGATATGAATTTAGTTGATTCGTCAGGCTGGTTGGAATATTTTACAGATGGTAAAAATACTGAATACTTTGCTCCTGTAATTGAAAATACTTCTGAGCTCATAGTCTCAGTCATTAATTTATATGAGGTGTACAAGAAAATATTATTAGAGAAAGATGATAATGCGGCAATTCAGGCTATAGCTTTAATGCAGCAGCCAAATGTTGTTGACGTAACTGAATCAATATCAATTCTTGCAGCCAGGTTAAGCATCGATCTTAAAATACCAATGGCAGACAGCATAATATACGCTACAGCTAAGATGTATAATGCAATAATTTGGACACAAGATTCTGATTTTAAAAATTTAGAAGGTGTAAAATACTTTAGAAAGGTTTAAATTAAAACCAGAAAAATTGTAATGCTTGAGTTAACATGGCTGGGGAGAGAGGATTCGAACCATCAAATTGAACCATCACCACTAAATCCATAATTTAGCGCGTTTAACAATTTCACACGCAACATTCTTACTAAAAATCATTGCATTATACAAAATAGTTATAATAAAGTTTATGAGTATGTTATAGTATAATTTCAATATTTTTAATATATAATACGATCTTTCATTTTATTAAAAATACTCTTAAAATCGCCTGTTTCTGCAAAATAATTATAATTTTTTTCAAAACTGAGCAGAATTTCTGCCAGCAGAATTTCTCTTTTTAATTTTCTACCTAAAAGATCCATAATTGATATCGCTTTTAAGTTAAGATTTGCAAAGACGCTTGAATCTATATTTACATTTATTCCAATACCAATATTTAAATATAGTAAACTGTTGATTTTTTCGGTTTCTGAAAGAATTCCTGCAAGCTTGCATCCATTGCAGTAAATGTCATTTGGCCATTTGACGGTTACTTTTAACCTGTATTTTGTAATGAGAATTTCTGCAACCGAAATAGCTGCAAGCAAATTCATTTTGGTGAGGTCTTTTTCCTTTATTTTAGTTATCAGTATTATTGTAAACCATAATCCACCCTGGGGTGATAGCCAGTTCCTGTTAAATCTGCCATGCCCCTGGTCCTGTATCTCTGAAATTATTACAGCGCCGTTTAAATCTTCTTTTAAATTGTTGCTATCAGATTTTTTTTCAATTTCACAAGCAAAATCGTTGGTTGAATTTAATCTTTCAAAATGGATTAAATTTTTACCAATAAATTGAGTTTTTAATTTTTTATTGAATTGTTCTTTATCAAAATTTTTCATTTTTTAAAAACATCATATTCTATTTGTGAAACCATAAATTTATGGTGTCGTCTATTTTAAAGTTACTTTAAATCAAAATATTAAAAAAGGGTAGTAATTTGAGTAATTTTAAAAAATTGAATAAAGAAGATATTAAAAAAATAATACCCCATAGAGAGCCCTTCTTGCTGATAGATGAAGTTCTTGAAGTAGAGCCAGGCAAGAGCATTAAGGCAGTAAAAAATGTTGATGAAAACGAATATTATTTTAAGGGTCACTTTCCTCAAAACCCTATAATGCCAGGTGTACTAATGCTTGAAGCAATTGCACAGGCAGGTGCCATTGCGGTATTGCTATTGCCGGAAAACAAAGGAAAGCTGGCATTATTTGCGGGGATAGATAAGGCAAGGTTCAAGAAAATAGTAAGGCCAGGAGATAAGCTTGAAATAGAGGTTGAAATCACAGATTTTAGGCGAAACATTGGAAAAGCCAGGGGGACCGTAAGAGTCGGTGGTGATGTTGCTTGCTACTCGGAAGCAATGTTTGCAATAAGTTAAACTAATAAAAGTATGGACAGCAAAAGCGACATAATTAAAAATGGAAATAAATTTGTCCTGGTGTTTCCCGGACAAGGATCCCAGTATGAATTAATGGGAAGTGATTTTTTAAATGCCCACAACAAGTATTTGGAGTATTTTGAAATTTCAAGTGAAATAATTGGCAGGGATTTGCTGGCCATTATAAATAATAAAGACGGCAGAACCACCGGACTTCTTGACCAAACACAATTCTGCCAGATAGCAATTTACAGCCTCAGCTGTGCACTAAATGATTATCTTATAAATAGCCTCAATTTTAGTAAAAGTAATATCGGTGCAGTTATCGGGCACAGCCTTGGCGATTACGGCGCACTTTACAGCAGCGGGGCTTTTGATTACGGGCAGGGCGCATCAATAGTTGCTTACAGGGGTAAAATGATGGGAAGTATTGGAAGGGAACTGGAAGAGAGAACAGGCAAGGAAATGATGATGTCTGCAGTTCTTGGTGCAGAAATTTCTGCAGTCGAAAATGTCCTTGAAAAATATAAAGATTCAGTGTTTTTGGCTAATTATAATGATTACTCACAGGTAGTGATCAGTGGTATTAAGGAAGATGTTGTAAAAGCTGGTGAAGATTTAAAATCTGCCGGCGCTAAAAGGGTAATAGAGCTGAAGGTAAATATAGCATCGCATTGCCCTTTAATGAGAGAAGCTTCTAAGAAACTAACTGAATATTTTGAAGCCAATTCCATAGTTTTTGGTAAATCCGAAATTGATTTCTTTTCTTCTACAGAAGTTGCATATGCCAAAGAAAATGAAGTAAAGGACGCTCTTGTAAGGCAGCTTATAAACCCCGTTAAATGGGTGGAAAGCATTGAGAACTTGCTAAATTCCGGTTTTAGAAGATTTATTGAAGTAGGACCCGGAAAAGTTCTTTCAGGTCTTATAAAAAGAATTGCTTCCAAGCTTGGATATGAAGGAGTAATAATTTTAAATACTGATAGTCTTTATGATCTTGAAAACCTAAAAAATAACAA
Organism: Actinomycetota bacterium; assembly: GCA_018897225.1. Classification (GTDB taxonomy): domain Bacteria; phylum Actinomycetota; class Humimicrobiia; order Humimicrobiales; family Humimicrobiaceae; genus JAHILC01. The sequence continues at coordinate 6,175 of JAHILC010000172.1, read as the reverse complement.
AAACTAGTTTAAAATCGGAAGGAAAATATATGAAGCTTGAAAATAAAATATGCGTTATAACTGGAGGAGCCGCAGGTATTGGCAAGAAAATAAGCCAGTGCTTTTTGCAGGAAGGCGCAACAGTATATATTTTTGATGTAAATCAGAGCCAGGGCGAGTCTGCCGCAACCGAGCTTTCTTTTGTATATGGAAAAGAAAAAGTTTTTTATAAAAATGTCAATGTTACGGATGAATCTCAGGTTGAAAAAACACTTGATGAAATTGCTGCCAAACATCAGTCCATAGATGTTCTGGTAAATAATGCCGGGATAACACGGGATAATCTGATCATGCGAATGAGCCTTGAGGACTGGAAAAAAGTAATAGATATTAATCTTACAGGTTCTTTTATTTGCTCTAAAAGTGTTATCAGGCACATGATCAAAAAGAGAAGCGGAAAAATCATAAACATATCATCTATTGTAGGAATAAGGGGAAATGCTGGCCAGTGCAATTACTCAGCTTCAAAAGCAGGACTTATAGGTCTTACAAAATCTCTTGCCAGGGAAGTTGCCAGCAGAAACGTTATGGTAAACGCCATTGCGCCAGGGTATATTGAAACAGAAATGACAGGAAAACTTGATGAAAAAATAAAAGAAAAGCTTCTAATTTCAATCCCGGCAGGCAAGCTTGGCAGCCCGGAAGATGTCGCAATGACAGCATTGTTCCTTGCAAGCAAAGATTCTGATTATATGACGGGTGCAGTATTAAGTCTTGATGGGGGAATGGGTATATAGAAGAAAATAAGTAAAGTATAAATAAGAGGCGAGGTATAGAGAAAATATGGCGGGTATGGAAAAAAACGAGAGAAGAGTAGTAGTTACCGGCATGGGAGTTGTGACATCTGTTGGTACCGGAATTGCACAATTCTGGGATAGCATAATTTCAGGAAAATCAGGTGTGAGCAGAATCGAAACTTTTGATGTTGAAAAAATTGCTTCAAAAATAGCTGCTCAAATAAAGGATTTTGATCCAACAACTTTCATGGATGCAAAAGCAGCAAAAAGGATGGACAGATTTGCGCAGTTTGCAGTGGCAGCCACAATACTTGCCCTAGAAGATTCTGGGCTTAAAATAACCAGTGAAAATGAAAATGATGTGGGTGTATATATTGGCAGCGGAATCGGTGGACTGGCATCACTTGAGAATCAGCATAAAATCTTGCTTGAACGAGGCGCTGACAGAGTCAGCCCATTCATAATTCCGATGATGATATGCAACATGGCAGCAGCTCAGGCGTCAATAATATCAGGAGCAAAAGGTCCTGTAAGCACAGTCACAACTGCATGTGCTGCAGGTTCAAATTCAATAGGGGATGCTTTCGAGATTATTAAAAGGGGAGCCGCAACAGTAATGATATCGGGTGGAAGCGAAGCTGCAATAACTCCTATTGGAATGGCTGGATTTTCAAATATGAATGCGATGTCTACCAGAAATGACCAGCCTCAAAGAGCATCCAGACCTTTTGACAGGGATAGGGATGGTTTTGTAATGGGAGAAGGAAGCGGTATTTTAATTCTTGAAGAACTTGATTATGCTATCAAGCGAGGCGCCAGAATATACGGAGAAATTTTTGGTTATGGATTATCAGGAGAGGCATTTCACATGACTGCGCTCGAGGAATCGGGCAAAAACGTTGTAAGGTGTATAAAGAATTGCCTCAAAGAAGGCGATATAGGCCTCGATCAGGTTGATTATCTTAATGCTCACGGAACGTCCACTCCACTAAATGATATTGTGGAAAGTGTGGCAATAAGGACATGTTTTGGGGAGCATGCTGATAAATTAAATGTCAGTTCCACAAAATCAATGCACGGGCATTGCCTTGCAGCTGCAGGTGCAATTGAAGCAGTAGCAGCCATCCTTGCTGTAAAAAATGATATAATTCCACCTACTATAAATCTTGAAAACCAGGATGAAAAATGCGATTTGAATTATACTCCAAATATAAGTATGGCAAAAAAGGTTAACATTGCTCTTTCAAACTCCATGGGCTTTGGAGGGCATAATGTAACACTGGGATTTAAAAAATATATAAGTTAAGAAATTAAAAAATATGGATAAAAAACAACCGGAAAAAATTAAATGCAAGAACTGTAATAAAGAAATTGATCCAGATGAATTTTTAATTAACTTTAACATATGCCCTAACTGCGGCTACCACGGCTACGTTGGCGCCATGAAAAGAATACAAATTACTTCTGATGAAGGCAGCTTTAATGAAATGGCCCAGGATTTAAATTCAGTAGATTTTTTAAATTTTTACGACCTGAAGTCCTATAGCTCAAGACTAACGGAAGCCAGGTTAAAGTCAGGATTAAATGAAGCTATTGTTGTGGGTGATGCAAGAATAAATGGTTTTAGGACATCTCTGGGAGTGATGGATTTTAGTTTCATGGGCGGGAGTATGGGAAGCGTAGTTGGTGAAAAGATTAAAATTCTTGCTGATTACAGTATTGCCAATAAGCTGCCTTTGATTATATTTTGTGCTTCAGGCGGGGCAAGGATGCAGGAAGGAATAATATCGCTGATGCAGATGGCAAAAACAGTCTCATGCATAAATAGGCTAAGGGAAAATAAAATACCTTATATTTGCTTAATCACAAACCCTACTACAGGTGGGGTAAGCGCAAGTTTTGCAACAGTTGCAGATATAATAATTTCTGAACCGGGAACTCTTTTTTGTTTCGCAGGACCCAGGGTTGTTGAGCAGACAATAAAAAAAGCTGTACCACCTGATTTTGGAAGCGCTGAAAGAAATTTAAGAAATGGGCAGGTAGATATGATTGTTGAAAGAAAAGATATAAAGGATATTTTAGCCCGATTATTAAAATTATTTAAAAATTAAACTTTAAATTATTACTTAAAAGTTGGTACGAAAAAAATGGATTTAAATGAAATAAAAGAAATTCCAAAAAATTATTTCAAAGAAACATTAAGATCTTTTTTTAAGCTGGAGAAATTAAAAAGGATATCTCATTTTAGCGGTGTTCATTTTAATGATGCAGAAAAAGAGCTGGCGAAAAAAATAGAGAATTACAAGAAGGTTGAGAAAGAAGCAATAAAAACCTGGAAAATTGTTGAGCTTTCAAGAAATGAAAACAGGCCGCATACGCCTGATTATATCAGCAATATTTTTGAAGATTTTATTGAACTTTCAGGTGACAGGCAGACTGCAGAAGATAAGTCAATAACAGCAGGGCTGGGGAAAATAAATGGCGCTACAGTTGCGGTTATTGGACATAATAAAGGCAAAGATATAAAAGAAAGGGTGGAATTTAATTTTGGAATGAGCATGCCGCAAGGGTACAGGAAATCCCAGAGGGTTATGCAGCTTGCAGGCAGGTTTGGATTTCCAATAATTACATTCATTGACACCCCTGGAGCATATGCAGCGCTTGAGGCTGAAGATTCAGGGCAGGCAAGCGCTATAGCTAAAAGCTTGTTAACCATGTTTGAGCTCGAAGTTCCAGTGATAGTAGTCTTGATTGGTGAAGGTGGAAGCGGAGGGGCGCTTGCTCTTGCAATAGGGAATTACGTCATGATGCTGGAAAATTCAACTTATTCAGTAATTTCACCTGAAGGTTGCGCAGCAATTCTATGGAATGACCCTTCTGGTTCAAAACTTGCTGCGCGAGCCTTAAAATTAACTTCAAGAAGCTTGCTGCACATGGGAGTAATTGACAGGATAATATTTGAACCATTGGGCGGTGCACAGACCGATCCAGTCAGGATGGTAAGAATCTTAAAAAGATACATAGTACTTGCTCTGGATAAATTTAAAAACACTGACGGCAAACAGCTAAAAGAACAAAGAGCCCAAAAATTTGAAACTATGGGATTTTTAGCAGAATCATCGCAAGACTTATTTTCCGACAAATAAAAGCATTCCCCCGCCCGGGGATATGCTTGTGCCTGGTTGCGGATCCTGTGCAAGGACAGTATCTTTCTGAACCGAATAATCGGCTTGTATGTAGATTATTTCAAATACTATGCCTTTTTCATTTAATAAATTAATTGTATTTGAAAGGCTCATGCCAATTATGTCTGGCGTAGGAATCAATTCAAGATTTGTTGCAATTATCAGCTCAACAATACTATTTTCTTCAACCTGGGAACCAGGCGATGGATTTATTGCAAGGATTGTTCCCGGAGGACTCTCTGCATTAGTCATTTTGCTGGTACTTACCTTGAGGCCAAGCATTTCAATCTGTGACTTTGCATACAGGAAATCAGAACCTATCAAGTTGGGGATAGTTAAAATTTTGATGCCAATGCTGACTGTAAGGCTTACACTATAATTCTTATCTATTTTTTCGTTCTATTGGGGACTTTGGCCAGTAATAATGCCTTTTACAAAGGTAGAACTGGTTTCTTCGGAAATACTCCCAACTTTTAAGCCCAAATCTTCAATAATTTTGATTGCTTCTTCCTTGGTTAAACTAATAAGGTTTGGAACTATAATTGATACTGTTTGGAGCCCTTTGCTTAGAACCACGTCTACGTTGCTATTTTTTAATATCTTTTTACCAGGCTGCGGGTCCTGTCTGATGATATAGTTTTGATTTATATTTGGATTGAATTCTGAACCCTTTACAACTAAGTTTAAACCATAGGTTGAGAGTATTTCTTTTGCCTCATCGACATTTATTCTTTCTATGGGAGGAACAATTGCCAAACCTGTTTCTGTTTTTATATTTTCATATCTTGTATTAAGAGCCAGAAATAATGTTAAAAATACTGCAAAAAGCGCCATAAAAACAATATTGAGAGAAAGAAATGTCCATAAAATTTTTGCTCTTCTTGATTTTGAATAATTGATTGTCCAGTCTTTTGCAAGATTTTCATCAGGTATTCTTTTTTCTATTATAAGTGGCTTTTTATCAAGGAAATTTTGAAGGTCTTTATTCAAAGCAGTTATGGAAGGATATCTGTTTGAAGGGTTTTTCTCCAGGCATTTCATTATTATTTTTTCCAGCTTTTCAGGCACATTAAGTATAATTTTTGAGGGCAAAGTAGGTTGCTCGCTTATATGCCTAAGGCTTATATCTATGGAACTGCCTCCTCTAAATGGAAGGTCTGATGTAAGCATTTCGTACATGACAATACCTAGGGAATAAATGTCTGTTTGCAAATCAAGAACTTTTCCCTGAGCTTGCTCGGGTGAAACGTAATGGGCTGTTCCCACAATATTCATAGTTTTTGTTATATCAGCAGCAGTTGATTTTGCAATTCCAAAATCTGCAACTTTTACCTTACCTTCGGCAGTTATTAATATGTTCTGAGGTTTTATGTCCCGGTGGATAAGATTGTTATTATGTGCCATTTCAAGGGCATTACATATTTGCATCGAATAGTTGACTATTGTTACAGGATTTAAAGCGCCTTTTTTTTCTATAATCTCCTTTAAGCTTTCACCCTGGATATATTCCATTGCTATAAAGTATAAACCTTCAAATTCTCCCCAGTCATATACCATTACTATATTCGGGTTATTAAGTTTTGCCAGAATTTGAGCTTCACTTTTAAACCTGTTTACGAAATTCTTGCTGCTTGCATAACTTTCATGCAGAATTTTTACAGCAACTTTTCTTTCCAGTTGCAAATCATAAGCAAGATAGACATCAGCCATTCCTCCGGAAGCGATTTTTTCGACGATCTTATATCTGTTTGCAATCAGAATGCCTGTAAGCCTGCTGTCTGAAATGCTCCTGTCTTGCTTGCCTAAATTGTTTTTTCCATTTTCCTGCATAGAATTACTATAAGATAAAAATTTATTGTAATTTAAATCTTTATTGAAATGATTGTTATATTATCCTGTCCGCCTTTATTTTTTGCCCAGTAAATCAATTTTTCTGTAATTTTTTCCGGGTTTTTGAATTGATTGATAATCTTTAAAATAAAAGTGTCTCTTAGCATTGAATTAAGCCCATCCGAACAGAGAAGGATGATGTCATTTTCTCCTAAGTCAAAAGAAAAATAATCAGGGGTTAATTCATCCCCGATACCTAAAACGTTGGTAAGATAATTTTTTTGAGGATGGTTGAATGTATCTTCATATGTAAGCAGACCTTTCCTAAACAGCTCACCGACTATTGTATGGTCTGAAGTTAATAATTTAAATTCCCTGCTGTTT
>JAHILC010000171.1 GCA_018897225.1 Actinomycetota bacterium | reverse complement strand
TCCACCAAATATGGTTTACTGGGGTGCAAATCCTAAATATCTGCTCGATGATCTTGAAAAAATAATAGGTTTTAAACAGGAAATGCTGGAAAATAAGGTTTTTAAAAATACATTTCCAAAATTGAAAGAATTTATTGATAGTGGCCAACCGGTAATGGCTGGAGCTCTTGACATGTATCATCTTCATTATTATGAAGGTATCTATTTAAAACAACATATACCTATTCACTATGTTCTGGTGGTAGGATACGATGATGAGAGATCGGAAATATATGTTCAGGATTGTACTTTTTCAGGAATTCAAAATATTTCTTACTCTGAATTCGAGCAGGCACTAAATGTCAATGTCCCCGGTATGAGTAAGAAGAATACAATCCGGATTTTTAATATAAATGGCGAACCTCCATCAGAATTTGAAATTGCTAAGATTGGTTTAACCTTAAGAGCAGACAAGATGCTGAAACCCCTGGTAAATCTTTTAGGAATTCCTGCAATGCGAAAACTGGCAAAAGAAATATTTAACTGGGAAGATGAATTCAGTTTCAATCATCTTATTACATATGCAACCATCCCACCTCATATTCCAAAAACATTTGAAAACAGCAATGGTATGAGACAATGGAAATCCAATGTTTTAAAAGAGTTAGGCACAAAATATAATATGGATAACTGGCTGAAAGCATCACTGATGTTTGAAAAATCAGGTGAACTAATAAAAGATATTTGTAAAGCTGCAATAGCAAGAGATAAAAGTATTATTTCAGAATTGATTTTGAAAGTTGCCGATATTGAAGAGCAAGCATATGAAATTATTAAAGCTTAAGAAAATGCAACTTCGTATATCCTGATCATCATCACCATATATCTTGAAGCCCATAGATTTTGGAGTCTACCTACTCATATATTCAGCAACTAAATTTATTGGAGGAATACAGTCCTTAGATGTAGCCCTGCAAGCGAATGGCTGATTGCATAATGGAAAAGTCCAGGGTATTTTAATGTAACCCAAAATAAAAGATTCCAGAAGTATTTTCTTCCCCGGCCTCTTATCCCCAGCAGCCAGATAGAACCGAAAAGTGCCCTTACTTCGAATTTCTGTATTCCTCTTCTGGCAACACTTTTTTTTGCAGGTTTAAATTCCCTCAGGAAAGTCTTTATCCGCTCATAATAATCCTTGGGATTATAGATCGTTTCAAGAATCCTTGTATACCCGCTAAAAAGTGTTTTTTTATCCATTTTAGGAATAAAGTTTAAGGTTGAAAAAAGTGTATTGTTTGCTGATGATTCCTTTATTATTCTTTTATTGTCCTCCAACCGTTTATGCAGTTTAGTTTTTGGAAGAGCCGTAAGGAGTCCCACCATTGCAGTCACAATACCGCTTTTCTGGATAAACTCGATCTGCTTCTGGAAAATAGCCGGAGTGTCGCTGTCAAAACCGACAATAAAGCCACCCTGGACCTCAAGCCCAAAGTTCTGAAGCTTTTTGACGGCTGAGACAAGGTCCCTGTTCTGATTATGGAATTTGGCGCATTCCTCAAGGCTCTTTTCATCAGGTGTCTCAATGCCGATAAAAACCGTAGTAAATCCTGCATCAACCATGAGTTTTATCAATTCCTCATCATCTGTAAGGTTTATGGATACCTGTGTATTGAGAGTGAAAGGATATTTTTTACTTTTCTGCCACTCTATTATGGCGGGCAGGATTTCTTTCTTTAATTTGTATTTATTGCCGATAAGATTGTCGTCAACAAAAAACAACCCTTCGTGCCATCCGAGCTTATAAAGCGCATCAAGCTCAGCAATTACCTGGTCTTTTGTTTTCGTTCTCGGGATCCTGCCGTTTAAAACTACAACATCACAGAATTCGCAGTTAAACGGACATCCCCGGGAATACTGCAAACTCATGGAGTGGTACCTGAAAATATTTATCAGATTCCAATCCGGTACAGGAATGCTTGAAAGTGCAGGAAAATCCGCTGCCTGGTAGACTTTTTTCAACGTATTTTCTTCTACGTCTTTAATGAAATCATTTAGAGTGTTTTCAGCCTCACCCAGGAAAAAATGGTCAACAAGCAGGAAATCTTCACTGCTGGTCGTAAAAAGGGGTCCCCCTGCTACTACAGGCTTATTGAATTGTTTTACTCTTTCGATGATCTTAAGAGCTGACTCTTTCTGGACAATCATTCCGCTGATAAAAACGAAATCAGCCCAGATTATATCTGAAGAATGCAGGTTATCCGTATTGACATCAACCAGCTTTTTATTCCAGTGGCCGGGAAGCATTGAAGATATGGTAAGGAGTCCCAGTGGAGGATAAGCAGCCTTCTTGCCCAAAATTTTCATTACGTTTTCGAACCCCCAAAAAGTCTTTGTGTGTTTCGGATAAATAAGCAATATATTTTTACTATTTTTTTGCATAAAAATTAAACCTCAAATCAAATTAATTTTTTTTTAAATCCTTGTGATTATTTCAGATAACAGAAGTGATGTAAAGCCAAACATATTCTCATTCTGAGATATAGAACTAATGGCTCATATAAACCCAGGACTAAGGTATGTAATATTACCAAAGAGAGGATAAAAGAAGAAAAAAAATAAATGAATTTTAATGCCGGCTATCCTGATGAGCAGCTTTTTTTGCTATTAGAGGATAAAAACTCATCAATATTATGATAGCTATTATAGATATTGAAGAGTAATAAACAGTATTTACAATACCGATTTTATCAGCAGCTTTTCCTAAAAAAATCATCACTATTGAGGCTGTACCAACACTTAAGCCCATTACCAGTGAAGAAGCAAGGCTCATGCTGCCTGGAAATATATCCTGCGAGATTCTTATGCAGGGCGGCAGTGTTGCTATTGAGAAAAACCCTATGATGATGAAAAAAATTACCGAAATAATACCGGTAGTTTTAAACATGAAAAAGATAAAGGGAAGGGACAATAGAAGTCCGCCCTGGATTAAAAATGATTTACTTTTTACTCTGTCAGAGAAGTATCCAGCCATTATGCCGCCAAAACCCCCGATAATGTTATAAAGGATTAAAATATAACCTACATTTAACAGTTTAATGCCGGAATTGGTAAAATATAATGGCATGAATGTGATCATTAATATCCAGAGGATATCCCTTGCAAAAGATGCAGTAAAAATAAAAAACAGCTGCAATATTTTATATTTATTAGCTTTTTTTAATTTTTTATAAAAATTATGGCTGCTTTTTGCACCGGTTGGCTTAAACGGGATGTCAATATACCTGAAAAGAATTATCGCCATTATTATCCCAGGTATCATTGTGATCGGAGCAAATGATATGCCAAGTTTTTCTATAACAAAGATTATAAACAGCGAACCGAAAGCATAACCGACTGTACCGGAAAAAGAAATCAGGGAATTGCTTAAGCCTTTCATCTTGCCGCCAAACTGCCCTCCCATTGCTGCTGTAGGAGGATGCATTATTGCAATGCTTAAATTGCCCAAAAAAAGTATGATGGCTACAAGATAGTAGCTCGGCATAATCGGCATAATGCTGATTAAAATGGCACTGAATAGCGGACCAGCGACTAAAAAGTATTTTGCATTATATTTATCAGCCAGGTAGCCAAAAACCGGTTGAGTCAGGCTGTTGGAAATACCGGTTATTGACGTTAGCAGCCCGACCAGGAAGAATGAAAGGTTAAATTTAATTGCAAGAATCGGGATTATACCAATAATAAAGCTTGCATAAAGGTCAGTTACGGCATGCCCGCTCATTGCGAGACCGATCTGCAATCTGTTGTTATTTTTTAATGACATTTTATAGAAACCATATTTTTTTTATATGTTTTATCTTTTCCAGGTTTTTTAGGAAAGTGATTTACTGTGATTAAATATAAAGATATTACTATTTTAAAATATTTTATCAACAGCAAACTTAAAAATATAAACAAAACCATCATTTTATAAGGTTTATTTGGTATTCAATTAGTCACTTAAATAAGTTATAATCTTTCTTAACCGTGCTAGGCGGGGAGCTAGCGGTGCCCTGTAACTCACAATCCGCTCTAGTGAGGCTTAATTCCAGTCCTAGGTTTATAGTAGTAAGGTTTGAGCTTATACAAGTAGCGTTGAAAGTTGGGTCTTGTGCGGCAAAGAATTACGAACCCCGTCAGGTCCGAGAGGAAGCAGCGGTAAGTAAAAATCTTTGGGTGCCATAAGGAAACCTGGCTGGAGCCAACTGTATTAGTGGCACTTGTTATTATATATCGAAGACTGGTGCACGGTTTATTTTATTTTTAAAGATTTAATTAGAGTTGAGCTATAGATAAATGAGCTACATATCTTTTTACAGAAAATGGAGACCCCAAACTTTCTCTGAAATTATTGGGCAGGAATATGTTGTGCAAACCCTTGAGAATGCCATTATTAAAAACAGGATTTCCCATGCTTATATGTTTTGTGGCCCACGCGGGACAGGAAAGACTTCCCTTGCAAGAATTTTTGCAAAAGCATTAAACTGCGTAAACGGACCGACCTCAAAACCCTGCAATAAATGCGACAACTGTGTAAGTATATCAAACGGTAACAACATGGATGTTATTGAAATAGATGCAGCTTCCAATCGGGGCATAAATGAAATAAGAGAACTCAGGGAAAAGGTAAAATATCTTCCTACGGCTTTGCGAAAAAAGGTCTATATAATTGATGAAGTTCACATGCTCACTACTGAAGCATTTAATGCTCTATTAAAAGTTCTTGAGGAACCGCCTGAACATGTAATATTTATAATGGCTACGACAGAGCCCCATCAGGTTCTGGCAACCATTATGTCCAGGTGCCAGAGATTTGATTTCTATCCAATTCCACAGGACAAGATCAGAAAAAGACTGAAAGGCATTTCTACAAGCGAAGATATTACCATCAACGATTCTGCATTGAACCTAATTGCTAAATATGCTGATGGCAGTCTCAGGGATGCTGATGGAATTCTTGAGCAGCTTTCTTCTCTTGGAGAAAATGATATAACTGTTGACGATGTTTCTTCTTTACTTGGCGTGATAGACATTGAGATGCTATTTGAGATTGCAAATATCCTCATTGAAAAAAATTTAAACCAGGCCCTGCTTTTTATTCACAGGGTAATATCCAGCAGTATTAATTTAAAAATATTTGTTTCTGAATTTTTAGACCACCTTTACAATCTGTATGTTTTAAGGAATTATGACAGCCCTCTGGAAATTCTGGATATAGGGGAAGATTTTAAGGAAAGATATTTTAACCAGGCTAAGCTTTTTTCAACAATAGAGGTTGAGTTTTTGATTAATTTGTATTCTGAACTTTTAAAGCAGTTAAGGTGGAGTGAAAGCGCAAAATCATATTTTAAGGCTGCTATTATAAAATCTGTAAATTACAGATTCATTGACGAGGAGCAGATGGATAAAAGGTTTAAGAAAATAGGCAGCGATCTTGAAGAGCTGAAGAATGATATTTCAAAAATTAGCGTTTCAATCCAAGAGAGCAACATTAAGCCAGCTTCAATAAAGAAAGACGAAGACATAATCGAGGAAAAGCACGCTGATGTTACTGATGCAAAAGACATTGAAATAAAAAAAATTACCGGCTCGGATGATTTTGAAAAAGCAATAAAGGATAACTGGAACAGAATAGTTGCAAAATTAAAGGAAAAAAATGTTCCACTTCATGCAAAGTTTATAGAGGTAAAAAACTTCAAAATTGATAATAATGCGATATGTTTTTATTTAGCTTACGATAAAAAGTGGCATAAGGAAAATTTGAATAAGATAAATAATGCAAGCTTTATAAAGGATATAATCAAGGAGATAACGGGAAAGAATTTTAAAGTTGTTTTTGAAATTACCGATACTGATAAAGTAATTCAGGATACCGATAAAGTAATTCAGGGTACCGACAAAGTAATAGATTCAAAAGAACATACAATAAAAAATGAAAATGAATTTGCTGATGAAATATCTGGCAAAGAAAAGAAATGGGAAAGCGATAATAAAAGTAATAATACAAATGATGCAGAAAGTGATATTTTTGATTATATTGAAGAAAAATTCGAGATTAAGGAGAAATAAATGGGTTTTAATTATGGCGAAATGATGAAGCAGGCAAAAATAATGCAGAAACAGATGGAAAAAGTTCAGGAAGAGCTGAAGGATATGAAGTTTGAAGCATCTGCAGGAGGAGGAGCTGTAAAAGTTACAGTTAATGGTGAGCAGGATGTGTTGGAAGTTAAAATAAATAAGGATGTTGCTGATCCTGATGATATTGAAATGCTTGAAGACATGGTTTTGGTAGCAGTAAATGATGCTATAAAACAATCCAAAGATGAAGCCAAAAATAAGTTAGCGGGTGTGACAGGCGGACTTAATATTCCAGGCTTTTAAGTTCATTTAATTATTTTTTTAAATATTGGTATGGGTTTATATATAAAAAGCATCGAAAATTTAATAAATGAGTTTAAAAAACTTCCAGGCATCGGTCCAAAATCTGCAAAAAGAATTGTCTACTATCTTTTAAAGGTATCACCTAAAGAAATCCTAAGATTCTCACAGGCTCTTGTTGAAATGAAGGAGAAGGTGCAATTCTGTAAGATATGCTTTAACCTTTCAGAAGATGATGTTTGTGATATTTGTAGAGATGCTTTACGGGATCAGAAAAAAATTTGTATTGTTGAAGAGGTGGGAGATGTTGCAATTATAGAGGGAACTGGAGATTATAGAGGCCTTTATCACGTATTGAATGGGTTGCTTTCACCAATAGAAAACATTGGTCCTGATGAAATTAAAATTCCACAGCTTCTGCAGAGAATAAAAAATTTAGAAACGGAAGAAGTTATAATTGCTCTCAATCCTACAGTTGAAGGAGAAAGTACAGCGACCTTTTTAAAGAATGTTATTAAACCTCTTGAGATTAAAATTACAAAGCTTGCAAGTGGGCTGCCTGTTGGTGGGGATATTGAATTTGCTGATGAAATAACATTAAGCAGAGCAATTGCAGACAGAAAAGAAATGTAAATTTGGTGTAAATTTTAGTTAAAAAATTTTTTTTAGTATGGTATAATTTATTAATTTTGTTTTGAGCCATCGATATTAGGCTATACCAATATTACATCAGACTAAATAGATTTATAAAATTTAAGCGAACAAAGAAAGAAATTAAAAAAAGGAGCTAATTTGCATGGCTATAAAAAATAAAATGAAAACAATGGACGGTAATATGGCTGCTGCGCATGCTGCTTACGCGTTTACTGAAGTTGCAGCAATTTATCCCATTACTCCATCTTCCACAATGGGTGAATATGTTGACGAGTGGTCAGCACAAGGGAGAAAAAATATTTTTGGCCAGCCTGTTTTAGTTACAGAGTTGCAATCTGAAGCTGGAGCTGCAGGCGCTGTGCACGGCGCTCTTGCAGGTGGCGCTCTTGCAACTACTTTTACCGCATCACAAGGATTGCTTTTGATGATTCCAAATATGTATAAAATAGCAGGAGAACTGCTGCCAGGAGTTTTTCACGTGAGCGCTCGTACTGTTGCAGCGCATGCCCTTTCAATTTTTGGAGATCATTCTGATGTAATGGCCGTCAGGCAGACTGGTTTTGGACTTCTTGCCTCAGGTTCAGTCCAGGAAGCAATGGACCTGGCAGGCGTAGCTCATTTATCTGCAATAAAGTCCAGAGTTCCTTTCCTTCATTTTTTTGATGGATTCAGAACATCAGCAGAAGTCCAAAAAATTTCTGTTATTGAAAATGAAGATTTTGCAAAACTTGTAGATTTTAAAGCAATAGAAGAATTCAGGGCAAGATCTCTTAACCCGGAGCATCCAATTACCAGAGGTACTGCGCAGAACCCGGATATTTTCTTTCAGGCAAAAGAGGCTTGCAACAGGTTTTACGACGCAGTTCCTGACATAGTGGCAGATTATATGAAAAAAATAAGCCAGCTCACTGGAAGAACTTACAATCTTTTTGATTATAATGGAGCAAAAGGTGCTGAAAATATTATTATAGCCATGGGTTCAGCAATAGAAACTACAGAAGAAGTAATAGATTATCTAAATAAAAAGGGCGAGAAATATGGTCTTATAAAGGTAAGATTGTACAGGCCATTCTCGGCAAAACATTTCTTTTCCGTTTTGCCAAAGTCTGTAAAGAGGATTGCTGTACTTGACAGGACAAAAGAACCTGGGTCGCTTGGCGAGCCTTTATACGAAGACTTAAAGACACTTTTCTACAACATGGATAACAAACCTATGATTATTGGTGGCAGGTATGGCTTGAGTTCAAAAGATACCACACCTTCACAGATTAAAGCAGTTTTTGACAATTTAAAACAGGATAACCCTAAAGATCATTTTACGATAGGAATAAATGACGATGTAACGCATCTTTCCTTAGAAATCAAAGATAATATAGTAACAGCGCCTGAAGGGACGATCAGATGCAAATTCTGGGGATTTGGTTCTGACGGTACTGTTGGCGCTAATAAGAATGCTATTAAAATTATTGGTGATAACACTGATATGTATGTACAGGGATATTTCGCGTATGATTCTAAAAAATCAGGGGGAGTTACAATTTCACACTTAAGATTTGGTAAAAATCCTATTAAATCACCTTATTTTATAGATTATGCTGACTTTATAGCCTGCCATAAAGAGGTATATGTATACCAGTATGATTTGCTCAAGGGTTTGAAGGATGGGGGAATCTTCCTTTTAAACTGTGAATGGAATATAAAAGAGCTTGAAAGTAAATTGCCTGCAGGAATGAAAAAATACCTTGCAGAGCATAATATAAATTTCTATATAATTGATGCAACTAAGATTGCAGCAGAAATAGGCCTGGGAAATAGGATAAATATGATAATGCAGTCAGCATTTTTCAAGCTGGCAAGTGTTATCAAAATTGAGGATGCAGTTAAATACCTGAAGAAAGCAATTGCAAAAACATACGGGGCAAAGGGCGAAGAAGTTGTTCGAATGAACAACGCTTCTGTTGACAGAGGAATTGATGCTCTTATTAAGGTGGAAATACCTCAGTCCTGGAAAGATGCAGTAGAAACTGCAGACATAAAAGCTGCTCAGGAGCCTGATTTTATTAAGAATGTTCTCAGAATAATGAACAGGCAGGAAGGGGACAACATACCTGTAAGTGCGTTTATAGGTTCTGAAGATGGTTCGTTCCCGCAGGGTACCTCAGCTTTTGAAAAAAGAGGAATTGCAATAAATGTTCCGGAATGGATTAAGGAAAACTGCATACAGTGCAACCAGTGCTCGTATGTATGTCCTCATGCAGTAATCAGACCTTTCTTGCTAAATGAAGAAGAAGCAAAAAAAGCTCCAAAAGATTTTGAAATGCTTGATGCAAAAGGCAAAGGTCTTAAGGGCTTAAAATACAGGATTCAGGTAAGCAATTTTGACTGTACCGGTTGTGGTAACTGTGAAGAAACTTGTCCAGCCAAAGTAAAAGCTTTGGTTATGAAGCCTTACAGTACCCAGGAAAAACAAAAAACCCTGTGGGATTTTGCAGTAACAATTGCTCCAAAAGAAGATGTTGTTCCCGCAGATACATTGAAGGGAAGCCAATTCAAGCAGCCGCTTTTTGAATTCTCTGGCGCCTGCGCCGGCTGTGGAGAAACGCCTTATGTAAAATTAATCACTCAGCTTTTTGGCGACAGGATGGTTATTACAAATGCTACCGGTTGTTCTTCAATTTGGGGTGGTTCTGCGCCAGCAACTCCTTATACTAAAAATGCCAAAGGCAAAGGTCCGGCATGGGCAAACTCATTGTTTGAAGATAATGCCGAATATGGTTATGGTGTTGTACTTGCAGTAAAGCAGCTTAGAGATAAGCTTGAATCTTTGGTGTGCGAGCTTGAAGGCCCTGGTATTGATGCTGGTATTAAAGAGGCTGCCCGGGAATGGATTTCAGCAAAAGAGGATAGCGAAGGAAGTAAAGCTGCCAGTGAAAAGATCTTAAAGCTTTTAGAAAAGGATTGGAAAGATCCTAAAGCTAATGGAATTAAATCTGAAATTATTAAATTAAAAGATTATTTAATTAAAAAATCTGTTTGGGCAATGGGGGGTGACGGCTGGGCTTATGATATTGGATATGGTGGGCTTGACCACGTTTTAGCTGCAAACCAGAATATAAATATTTTTGTTCTGGATACAGAAGTATATTCAAATACAGGAGGCCAGTCTTCGAAATCTACACCTAAAGGAGCAGTTGCAAAATTTGCTACTTCAGGCAAGCAAGTTAAGAAGAAAGACCTTGGTTTGATGGCACAGTCATACGGGTATGTCTATGTAGCTCAGATTGCAATGGGTGCAAATAAAAATCAGACCCTAAAAGCAATAATAGAGGCTGAAAGTTACAATGGACCTTCTCTTATAATTGCATACGCCACATGTATCAATCATGGAATAAAGCAGGGAATGGAATTCTCACAATACAGGCAAAAGCAAGCTGTTGAAGCTGGATACTGGCACCTGTATAGGTATAACCCTTTATTAAAAAAAGAAGGGAAGAATCCTTTTGTGCTTGATTCAAAGGAACCTACTGAGTCATTTAATGAATTTCTTATGGGTGAAGTAAGATATTCGTCACTAAAAAAGACATTTCCTGAGATTGCCGAAAGGTTATTTAAGGAAGCTGAGGAGGAAGCTAAGGAAAAATACCAGAATTACAAACGAATGTCTGAGATTGTATATTAAAATATGAAAACAAAAAGAGAAATAGTTGTAATGAAGTTCGGTGGCACATCTGTAAGTGACGCTGATAAAATAAAGAAGGTTGCTGAAAGAGCAATAAGGGCAAAGGATAATGGTAATGACGTAGTTGTGGTTGTTTCGGCGATGGGTGATACAACTGATGATCTTATCAGTCTTGCAAGTAAAATAAGCGATGTTCCAAACAAAAGAGAAATGGACATGCTTCTTTCAACAGGAGAACAGGTGTCCATAGCGCTTATAGCCATGGCAATACAGGCAAAGGGACACGAATGCGTTTCACTCACTGGAAATCAGGCCGGGATCTTTACTGATGAAGTTTATTCAAATGCAAAAATTACACATATAAACAATGTAAGACTCTTAAAAGAATTAAAAAATGGTAAAATAATAATTGTTGCGGGCTTTCAAGGTATTACTACAGATGGTAACATCTCGACACTCGGCAGGGGTGGCTCTGATACCACAGCGGTTGCACTTGCTGCGGCGCTAAATGCAGCATATTGTGAAATATATACCGATGTTGATGGAGTTTATACTGCAGATCCTAACATTGTTCCTGAAGCCAGGAAAATCGATAAGCTTTCTTACGAAGAAATGCTTGAAACGGCTTCTTCGGGAGCAAAAGTTCTG